>JALWTH010000213.1 GCA_027082975.1 Paracoccaceae bacterium
CGCCCTGCCCCCCTCCGACCCGGCCCGCGAGGCCGAGCAGATCGCCCGGCTTCGCGACCTTGCACGCCGCGCCGATCTCGACCCGGAATTCGCCGAGAAGTTCCTGAACTTCATCATTCAGGAAGTGATCCAGCACCACAGGAAACACCAGCAATAACAACCATTTGGGGATATCCCCACGCCATTCGCAAAGGAGAAACAAGATGGCCATGAAAATTCGTCTCGCCCGCGGCGGCTCCAAGAAGCGTCCCTTCTACCGTATCGTCGCGGCCGACAGCCGGATGCCCCGCGACGGGCGCTTCATCGAGAAGCTCGGCACCTACAACCCGCTCCTGCCCAAGGACAGCGAAGAGCGGGTAAAGATGGATATCGACCGCATCAAGGCCTGGCTCGACAAGGGCGCCAAGCCCACCGATCGCGTCTCGCGCTTCCTCGAAGCCGCCGGCGTGCTCGAGAAGAAGACCCGCGCCAACCCGAAGAAGGGCGAGCCCGGCGCCAAGGCCAGGGAGCGCGCCGAGGAAAAGGCCGCCAAGGCCGCCGAAGCTGCCGAAGCCGCCAGCGCCCCGGCCGAGGCCTGAGCCCGCCATGGGCGGGGCAGGCTTTTCCACCGCTTTTCACGCCGATCTGGAGCGCCTGATGCGGCTGAGGCGCGACGTGCGCCGCTTTCGGCCGGACCCGGTGGAGCCGGCGCTGCTGGAGGCCTGCCTCGCCACCTTCCCGCTCGCCCCCTCGGTGGGGCTGAGCCAGCCCTGGCGACTGGTGCGGGTCGAGAGCGCGGCGGCGCGGGCGGCGGCACGGGCCAATTTCGAATCCTGCAATGCCGCCGCGCTGGCTGGATATTCTGGAGAAAAAGCAAAGGCTTACGCCCGCCTCAAGCTCTCGGGCATGAGTGATGCGCCGGTGCAGCTGGCGGTCTTTTGCGACGAGGCTACCGACAGGGGCGCGGGGCTGGGCGCGGCCACCATGCCCGAGACGCGCCGCTATTCGGTGGTGGCGGCGATCTTCCAGTTCTGGCTGATGGCGCGCGCCCACGGGCTCGGCGTGGGCTGGGTGTCGATCCTCGATGCGGCGCGGCTTGCGCGCGATCTTGAAGTGCCGCAGGACTGGCGCCTGGTCGCCTGGCTCTGCATCGGCTGGCCCGAAGAAGAAAGCGACCGGCCGGAGCTCGAAAGGCTGGGCTGGGAAAGCCGCGTTAACGAAATCGAAACCCTGATTCGCTAGGATCGAAATGACACGGATGATTTCAGTCGGGGTATTCGTCGGCGCCTTCGGGGTGCGGGGCGAAGTGCGGCTCAAGAGCTTCTGCTCGCCGCCCGAGGCGATCGCCGATTATGGCCCGCTGTCCAGCGAAGGAGGGGAAAACAAGTATGAAATCAAGCTGATAAAGCCGATCAAGCAGGGCTTTGCCGTGCGCGTGAAGGGTATTGCCAGCCGCGAGCAGGCCGAGGCGCTGGCTGGCACCAGGCTGTTTGTCGCGCGCGCCGCGCTGCCCGCGCTGGCCGATGACGAATTCTACCATGCCGACCTGATCGGCCTCGCCGTATTCGACACTGGCGGGCGCGAACTGGGCCGGGTGGCGGCGGTGGAGAATCACGGCGCCGGCGATTATCTGGAAATCACCGGGCCGGGGCTGAAGAACCCGGCGCTGCTGCCCTTTACCCGCGAAGCGGTGCCGACGGTGGATCTTGCCGCCGGCCGGCTGATCGTGGATGCGCCCGAGGGCGTGTTTCCCCCATGACCCGGGTCATCGTCCATGCCGGCTATCACAAGACGGGCACCACCAGCCTGCAGGATTTCCTGAACGATAACAGGGACATGCTCGCGCCCTACCTGCGCTATTACGGCAAGGCTGACTTTCCCGATGCCGGGGCCGCGGCGCGCATCTATGCGCAAAAGCCCTTTCCGTGGCGGCTCTACCGCTTCCGCCTTGCCCTGCGCCGCTTTCTGCAGGACCTGCCCGAGGGCGGCACCATCGTGCTCAGCCGCGAGACCTTTTCCGGCGGAATGCCCGGCCACCGGCGCATCGGCGGCGCGCTGATCAGTTCCTATCACCAGCCGGCCCTGCGCCTGGCCCGGGCGATCATTGTCGAACTGCGCCGGCGGTTTGGACAAGATGTTGATATCACGTTCTTTTACACCACCCGCGCGCGCGAGGCCTGGATCCGCAGCGTCTATGGCCACCTGCTGCGCTCGATCCGGCTGACCGACGATTTCGACAGGTTTCGCGCGCGGTTTCCGGCGCTGGCCAGCCCCGAGGAAGAGGCCCGGCGCATGGCCGGAGCGCTGGCGCCGGTGCCGGTGGTCACCGCCGCGCTCGAGGAATGGGGCAGCCACCGCAACGGCCCCGCCGAAGCCCTGCTCACGCTGGCGGGCGTGCCCGAAGACATACGCGCCCGCCTCACCCCCGCCCGGCGCGCCAATGCCGGCCAGAGCGCACAAATGCACGCGGCCTTCCTCGCCCTCAACCGGCGCGGAGGCAGCCGCGCGGCGCTGAAGGCGGCCAAGGAAAGGCTGCTGCGGGAGGCGCAGAATGGCTGAGAAACCCCGCTCCCACGGCCTCAAGAAGGTGCGGCTGAGCGCCCGCCCGCGCGACCTGATGGCAGAGACCGCCCGCCCCGGCGCCTGGGAAGCACGGGTTATCACCTTGTTTCCACAGGCTTTTCCCGGCGTGCTCGGCGAGAGCCTCACCGGCCGCGCGCTGAAGGATGGCCTCTGGAGCCTCACCCCCATCGACCTGCGCCCCTTTGGCGAGGGCAGGCATCGCAATGTGGACGACACGCCCGCCGGCGGCGGCGCCGGCATGGTGCTGCGCGCCGATGTGCTCTCACGCGCGCTCGATGCCGCCGCCGAGGGCATCCGCCCCGGCGCCGACTGGCCGGTGATCTATCTGAGCCCGCGCGGCCGCCCCTTCACCCAGCAGGACGCCCGCCGCCTGACCCGCGCCGAGGGCGTCACCCTGCTCTGCGGCCGTTTCGAAGGCGTGGACGAACGAGTGCTGGAAGAATACGCGATCGAAGAGGTCTCTATCGGCGATTTCATCCTCACTGGCGGAGAAATCGCCGCCCAGGCCCTGATCGACGCCACCGTCCGCCTGCTGCCGAATGTGCTGGGAAATCAGGCCTCTACCGAAGAGGAAAGCTTCTCCGACGGCCTGCTCGAACACCCCCAATACACCAGGCCCGCCACCTGGCGGGGCCGCTCGATCCCCGAAATCCTCACCTCCGGCCACCACGGCGAAATCGCCCGGTGGCGGCGCAGGATGCGCGAAGAACTCACCCGCAAGCGCCGCCCGGACCTGTGGCGGGCCTATCTGGAGGCCGAAAGGAAGCAGAAGGAATGATCCCTCCATCCCGCACCGGGACGATCGGGGCGGGGCGGGACGCAGAGCCACCCTTCACACTCGCCGAATACTCCCGCCGGAGGCATGAAATCTGCCGCATTACCCTCCCGGCTCAGGACCTGCCCTCGACCCGCTCGCGCCCCCGCAGCATCTCCCGCCAGCCCCGGATCGGCAGCATGTAGGCGTCCCGGATGGTCCTGACCTCGACCCCCTCCACCCCGGTCGCCGGCCGCTCTCCGGGTGCCGGTCGATAGAGCGTGCCGAACAGGATGTCCCAGACCGGAAACCAGTTGGTGAAGTTCCTGTCGCGATGGCGCGCCTCGCGCGAATGGTGGATGCGGTGATAATCGGGGCTGACGATCAGCCACCAGAGCGGCCCGTATCCGAGCCGGATATTGGCGTGGACCAGGAATTGATAGATCTGCGGCACCAGGGAGAGGATGGCGATCTCCAGCGGCGGCAGCCGGAACAGGAAAGCCATTGGCAGGGTTATGAAAAACGGCGCCAGCAATCCTTCGAAGACATGCCCCCGCTGAGCGGTGAACATGTTCATGTTCTCGTCGGAATGATGCAGCAGATGCGTCTGCCAGAGGATCGGACTGCGGTGCAGGCAGCGGTGAAACCAGTAGTAGAAGAAATCGAGGACGAAGGTCGAAATCAGCAGCGCCGCCAGCGCCCCCCCGATTCCGCCGAATCCCAGGGCGCTGAGGTCCACCAGCCCGTAGCCCAGCGCCCGGACCCCGGCGGCGGTCCAGAAGTTGATGACCGGGGCCAGCAGCCCCAGCAGCAGCGCATTCACCGCAAAGAACAGCGCCCCGAAGCGATAGTGGCGGGCGGAAACCCTGCGCGCGGCGAAATACCGCTCGAAGCCGAACAGCGCCGGAACCGCGATGAGCGTCATCATCACGTTGTCGCTGGTGGCAATGCGTATCAGGTGCAGCCAGAAGATATCGCCCGGATGGTCCATGCACGCCTCCCGACCATGGTACCGCGTGGGCACCGCGTGATTGCCTAATCGCTGAAAAGGGAGGTGAGCAATGTCCAGATCATCCGGCCCGAGGCCGCGGTACCGATCCCGCCGGCATTTCCGGCACCGCCCCCGCCGCCGCCGCCGCCTTCTCCGCGTATTTCCTGGCCACCGCCGCCGCCACCTCCATCCGTGGAGCTCAGCACCCGCCGCTTCACCCATCCGTCCGGGCCGGAATGGCTGATCTGGCACCAGAAAAGCCGGCAGCGCAGCACCTCCACCGACTCGCCCGGTTTCAGCACATCCACCACCTTTGCCCCGTTTCGCGGCTCTGCATGGATATTCGCAGCCCCCCTGGTCGTGGTCTCATAGGCCAGGGCCGGGCCTGCGGCAGCCCACCAGCCCAGCAGCGCCAGGCATCCCGCGAGGCGAGGGAGTCTCCGGGGCAGGTCCGATACAAGCCGGGAATTTCCACCGAAAATGCTTGCTAGGAATAACATGAAAAAGTCTCCCAAAATGCAGTTTCACTTACATGACGGGCCGCATTATACGCATTCTGCGCCAATTTGTCCAAATTCGCTCCTCCCGGCCCCTCCGCCCCCGCTGCGCGCCCGCATCGGGGCCAGGATCGCCCCAGGGCGGCCAAGGCCCTTGCCTTGCGGCGCGCAAGCCCCTATACCCCGCCCGTCCGGGACTCCTGCGAGTCGCCCGGACCTGCCCTGCA
>JALWTH010000214.1 GCA_027082975.1 Paracoccaceae bacterium
CCGCAGAACTGATCGCCCACCTGCACGGCGAAATCTCCCTCGAAGACGCCCGCGCCCGCGCCATCATCGCCACCCGCCAATATGCCAAACGCCAGCTGAGCTGGTTCCGCGCCCGGATGCGTGCCTGGCAGAGGCTTGCCTGCCCCTGACCCTGACCCTGATCCGCACCCGTGCACCACCATGCGAATCGTTCCCGACCGGGCCGGAGGTTGGCGGCGAATCACCCCGGCACCGCCGGTCCGGTCCGCCCGGCCACGCCCACAGCGGCGAGGCCGCCCTGAGCCGCCCCCGCTCTGCGCCCTGCCCCACCGCGGGCGACGCGAAGCACCGCCAGCCAAGCCCCTGCGACGCGAAAGCCACAGGGGAGAAAAAAACGCCCACACCCGCCACGAACGGGGCGACAGGCGTCTTGTTTTGCGATAGGTCGAAGGCTCAGGATATGTCTGCCACCTTGATCCCGACCGATTGCCCATGAACCGAGCCGATCCGCTGCCGTCGCCTTTTCGCATCATACCGCTGGCCCGCCTGTCTCAGGGGGGGCGGTGGCGTACCGAAGCCATGCGCAGCTACGGGGCCCCGGTTCTTTACTGGTTCACCCGCGGCCAGGGGCGCATCACCATTGCCGGGCAGACTTCCGGCTATGGCCCGCATAATGCCATTTACATCCCCTCCGGGTGCATGCACGGCTTCGAGATGTCGAGCCAGGTGCATGGGCTGATCATCGTCTTCCCGGCCGGCTCGGAACAGCGCATCGACCTGCCCGAATCGCCGCTGCATCTGCGCCTGCGCGAGGCAGATCAGCATCTGGAGCTGACCCGGCTGCTGGAAAACCTGCAAAACGAACTCGATTCCGGCGCCCCCGATGCCGATACCGCGATGATGTGCCATGCGGGGCTGCTCGCGGTCTGGCTGCGCCGCCAGGTCAACGAGCGCGAGGAAGAGGCCGAAGTCGCCCCCCGCTCTTCCGCCGCCCGGCTCGCCGCCGCCTTTACCGCGCTGGTGGAAGAGGACTTCCACACCGGCAAGTCGGTGCGCGACTATGCCCGCGAGCTCGGTGTCACGCCGACCCATCTGAGCCGGGTCTGCAACAAGGCCTGCGGCCGCCCCGCCTCGGCGATCCTCGCCGACCGCGTGCATTACGAGGCCCGGCGCCTGCTCACCGAGACCCACATGCCGATCAAGGACATTGCCGCCGCCCTCGGCTTTGCCTCGCCGGCCTATTTCACCCGCGCCTTTCACAACCATACCGGCGTCACGCCTTCGCGGTTCCGCCGCGGCGGCTGAGCAACTGCGCCCCGCCTGGCCTTCTGGCCTTCTGGCCGATACGCGGCGGCCTCGATTCGCCCGGAAGCGCCCGATTCCGGTGCCGATTGCTGTCAACATGGCGGCAAAAGTTTGAGATTTCGTAAACTTCAATGAAATTTTCGGCCTTGAGCCCGCAATTCGTTGCATGTGCAATGACTTTGCCTTATCCTTGCGCCACCAGAAAGGGAGCGCCACGATGAAGATCGACCGCATTCACCACGTCGCCTATCGCTGCAAGGACGCGAAGGAAACCGTTGAATGGTATGGAAAAATGCTGAACATGGACTTCGTGCTGGCGATTGCCGAGGACCATGTGCCCTCGACCCACGAGCCCGACCCCTACATGCATGTCTTTCTCGATGCCGGGGGCGGCAATATCCTGGCCTTTTTCGAACTGCCGACCAAGCCGGAGATGGGGCGCGATCCCAATACCCCGCCCTGGGTGCAGCATATCGCGTTCAAGGTGAAGGACCGCGCCGAACTCCTTGAATTCAAGGAACATCTCGAGGCCAATGGCGTCGATGTGCTGGGCGTGACGGACCATTCGATCTTTCATTCCATCTACTTCTTCGACCCCAACGGGCACCGCATCGAGCTGGCCTGCCCGGACCCGGACGAAGAGGCGCTGCTGGCGCGCCTCGATGCGGTCAAGCAGGACATGCTCGAAGAATGGTCGCGCACCAGGAAGGCGCCAAGGCACGCCGACTGGCTGCATGAAAAGGAGCTTTCCGGGGTCTCGTAAACGCCTATCCTGAGGCCATGGATGACCGATTCGCCCCCCTCCCCGCGCCGCCATATTATGCGGTGATCTTCTCGAGCCTGCTGTCGGATGACAGCGCCGGCTACGGGCAGATGGCCGCGCGCATGGCCGCGCTTGCGGCCGAGCAGCCGGGCTATATCGGCGCGGAATCGGTGCGCGATTCCAATGGCTTCGGCATCACGGTCAGCTATTGGCGCGACGCCGATGCGCTGGCCGCCTGGAAGCGGAACGTGGAACATCTCGCCGCCCAAAAGATGGGCAAGGCGCGCTGGTATCGCCATTATGCGCTGCGCGTCTGCAAGGTCGAGCGTGCCTATGCGGGGCCGCAACGGCGCTGATCTCGCCCGTCTTCAGCCGCCTTCAGCCGCCCAGGATCGCCTGCACATAGCCCTGCGTTTCGGCAAAGGGCGGCACGTCCGCATAGCGCTCCACCGCGTCCGGCCCGGCATTATAGGCCGCCAGCGCCAGGCGCCAGGAGCGGAAGCGGTCGTATTGCTGGCGCAGGTAGCGCGCGCCGCCCTCCAGATTCTGCCGGGCATCGGCCGGGTCCACCCCGAGCCGGGCGGCGGTTTCGGGCATCAGCTGCGCCAGCCCCAGCGCGCCCTTGGCGCTGACCGCGTTCTGGTTCCAGCCGCTTTCCTGCTCTACGAGGCGCAGGAACAGATCCTCGGGCACCCCATATTTGCGCGCGGCGGCCCGCGCCATCGCAAGATATGGCCCCCGGTAGCGCCCCGTATAGCGCGGCATCCCCAGGCCGGCCGGCGCCGTGGCCTGCGCATCCGGGCGCAGGCGCGCGGAGTTGGAATATTGCTCCGCGGCGCGCCCGTCGAGCACCGCGAAGGCCCGGTTCAGGTCCAGCCCGCCGGCAAATGCGGAGCCGGCCATCATGCTGGCGACCAATCCGATCTGCAGAGCACGCATTCCTTTCCCTCGCGATCCGTTCCCCCGCGATTCCGTGGAATCCGGCGCCATGTTAGCGGCACTGCCCGGCCCCTGCCAGTGCGGCCGGCCGGCTGTGCAATATCCCGCCGACAGCTGCCTGCGGGCGCTTCAGGTCGCTTCCTTCCGGCCGAGCGGCGCGGCCATCAGGTCTTCGACCAGCAGGGAGAGCAGCTGCGCGCGCCCGCTGACCCCGGCCTTGCGGTAGATGCCGTTCAGATGGGCCTTGATGGTGCCCTCCTTGGAGCCGCGCAGCGCGGCGATGTCGGGGATCGACAGCCCCTTGAGCGCAAACATCGCCACATCCGCCTCCGAAGGCGTCAGCCCCCAGTCGCGAAAATACTGCTCGATCAGCGCATGCAATTCGCCCGCGGCCACGTTCAGCGCCCGCTCGGCCTCGGCCTGGCGCTGCAACAGGTGCGTCAGATAGCGGAACTCCACGACGATCCCGATCACAAGGGCGACCGTCGCCGCGATTTCCCAGACAAGTTGCCAGTCGGTTAACAGCCCGTATTGCAGGTGCGGCGAGATGTCATGCATCACGTCCCAGGCGAAGAACAGCGCGCTGGCACCTTGGAGAAGGATCAGCAAAATCAGGCCAAGGTATTGTCTTTTCAGCATTATAATTCATTCCCATTGGCGGCATGAGGCTGTCGGCTGCCTTCATGTAGCCTGTGGCGGGGCGCACTGCAAGCTCAGGCCGGATGCCGCGATGCGGCTGAGGGCGCCCGTCGATGCCGGAACCAGTGCCGGGGCAGTGCGGCGGCCATGTTTCACCTTTTCTTAAGACTAATGGGCGATTAACCATGTGCAAGGGCGCGAGTGGCGCAGAATCAGGCGAGGAGGTCCCATGGCGGGTTCGGTCAACAAGGTTATTCTCATCGGCAATCTGGGGCGCGACCCGGAGGTGCGCTCGTTTCAGAATGGCGGCAAGGTGTGCAATCTGCGCCTCGCCACCACCGAGACCTGGCGCGACCGCAATACCGGCGAGCGCCAGGAGCGCACCGAATGGCACAGCGTGGCGATCTTCTCCGAAGGGCTGGTGCGGGTGGCCGAGCAATATCTGCGCAAGGGCTCCAAGGTCTATGTCGAGGGCCAGTTGCAGACCCGCAAGTGGCAGGACCAGTCCGGCAATGACCGCTATTCGACCGAGGTGGTGCTGCGCGGCTTCAACGGCACGCTGGTGATGCTCGACGGGCGCGGCGGCGGCGATCAGGGCGGTTATGGCGGTGGAAGCGGCGGTGGCGGCTATGGTGGCGGCGGTGGCGATCAGGGCGGCTATGGCGGCGGCGATCCCGGCCCCGGGCCGGCGGGCGGCGGCGGGTTCGACGACGAGATCCCCTTCTAGGGAGGGCCTGTGGCCCTGCCCTGAAACATGTCGGATGGCTTTCCCCTTGCCGAACATCGCATTCGCCCACAGCGCGCGCGCGGGCGCGTGGTGCTGGGCTTTGGCGCGGCGGGGCTGGAAGTGTTGCGCCAGGAAGGCTGTGCGCGCTGCCTGCTGCCGCGCGCCCATGCGGGCGAAGCCAACGCGGTAGTGATCAACACGGCGGGCGGGCTGACCGGAGGCGACCGCTTTGGAGTCGAGGTGCGGCTCGGCGAAGCGGCGCGCCTGGTGGTGAGCACGCAGGCGGCCGAGCGCATCTACCGCAGCGCCGGCGGGCGGGCGGAGGTGACGAACCGCCTGTCGCTCGCGCCCGGAGCGGCGCTGAACTGGCTGCCGCAGGAGACGATCCTGTTTGACCGCGCGGCGCTGGCGCGCAGGCTCGTGGTGGAGATGGCGCCGGATGCGCGCTTTCTCGGGCTGGAAATGCTGGCGCTGGGGCGGCGGGCCTCGGGAGAAGATCTGCGGGAGGCGCATCTGACCGACCGCTGGCGGATCCGGCGCGCGGGCCGGCTCATCCATGCCGAGGCCTTGCGGCTCACGGGCGATATTGGCACAGTGGCGCCGCGCGCGGGGCTGCTCGACGGGGCGCGGGCACTGGCGGTGCTGGTGCTGGTGGCGCCCCA
>JALWTH010000215.1 GCA_027082975.1 Paracoccaceae bacterium
AAGCGAGCTCTTCTGGGGCAACGACCGGCTGGAGGATGCGCTGGACTGGGCGCGCGAAACACCGGGCTGAGCGATGTCGTGACAACGCCCCGATGACGAACGACTCATATTCGTGCCGGAGGACGCACCAAATGTTGATGTGGCGTTGATGTAAACCGCCAACGTTTATACACGACTGTTTTTGTCGTGTTCTAACTATTTGGTTTTACGCGGATTTTTGGTTACGGGGTTCGCTGCCAGCAGTGTCGAACGCGGTTGAAGTGTCGCGTGCTGGCATACTGAAGCTTATGGGCGCTCAAGCCGTACCTGCCCCTGGCAGTTGTCATCACAACTCAGGAGCTTTCATTGACGCAGGGTGACACCAACGGTAAATCCAACGATAACCAACTCGGAAAATCGCCAGCCGTCGAGATCAATGACCAGCTCAGCTTTTGGCAGTGCGGGTCGGAAACCAATGGCCAAACCCCTGCCCATTGATCAACAAGGGTCGCTTGGCTACGGTGTCCTTCGAGCGCGTAACCAGGTAGCGGAGATGAAAACAAACCGACGAGCCTTTCTAGGCATAGCTGCCATGGCAGCGATTTCCGGGGTTTCTCCGGCCGGTGCGGCGAAACCGTTTCGCCTGGGGCTCACGCCAGTGTTTCTGGACAATGACGCGGCCGTGATCGAACGGCTGCAGGTTGCGCTGTCGGGCGCGCTTGGCACCTCGGTCGAGATGGAGCAGCGCCGCACCTACAAGGAAGTCACCGAAATGTTGCTGGAAGGCGCGCTGGATGCGGCCTGGCTGTGCGGCTATCCCTACCTGCAGCACCGCGACGCGCTGTCGCTGGTGGCGGTGCCGGTTTGGAACGGAGAGCCGCTGTACCGCTCTTACCTGATCGTCGGCGCGGACGATTCGGCGCAAGCGCTCTCCGATCTCGAGGGCGGCGTGCATGCTTTTTCCGACCCGGATTCGAATTCCGGCTATCTGGTGACGGCCTCGGACCTGGCGATGAAAGGGCTGCGGGCCGAAGAATTCTTTGGCCGGACGATTTTCACCTATGGGCACCGCAATGTGGTGCGGGCGGTTTCATCGGGCTTGGTGCGTTCGGGCAGTGTCGATGGCTATGTCTGGGAGGCGCTGGCCCGGATGGAGCCCGCCCTGACCGCCGGGACCAGGGTAATCGCGCGATCCGAAAGGCTGGGGTTTCCGCCGGTCTGCGCCCGCAGCGACCGGATGCAGGAAGGCGACCTGGCGCGGTTCCAGGAAGCGGTGCTGAACTTTGGCGATAGCGCCGATGGCAGGGCCGCGCTGGACCTGCTGCAACTCGATGGTATGACCCGGGCCACGCCCGCTTTGTTTGACGGAATTGCACGGCGCATGCAGATCCTGAACAATCTGCAGTGATGAACTTCTGGCGAAACCTGTCGCTTTCGTTGCGGGTGCCGCTGCTGGTGGCGGCGCTGATGGTGGCGGTCGGGATCATCGCCTCGCAGCTGGTGCTCTCTCAGCTCGACCGCCACCAGGCGGCGCGCATCCGGGAGCTTGCGCGGCTGCATGTGGAGGCGCTGTCGGTGGCGCTGGGGCCGCATGTGCTGCGCGACGACATCTGGGAGGTCTATGACACGCTCACGCGCGCCGCCGGCGCTTCCGAGGGGCGGCGGACCGTGTTTTCGGCGGTGGCGGGCGAGAACGGTCGGGTGCTGGCCGCCACCGATCCGCGCCGCGCGCCGGTGGACAGCCCGATTGCCGCGCTCAGCGCCGGGGCAGAGCGACCGGGCGCGCTTTCGCTCGGCCGCGCCGAGTCGCGCGTGCGCCTGCTGGCGCCGCTGGTCTATCAGGGGCGCAAGGTCGGCCAGATCCTGACCGAGCTCGACATCTCCGACCTCATCGCCGAGCGCAACGCCACCCGCCGGCTGCTTCTGCTGGGCAATGCGCTGGTGACCGGAATTCTGGCCCTGCTGGGCTATCTCGCCACCCGGCGGATGCTGCTGCCGATCACCCGGCTGGTCGCCTGGATGCGCGCCACCGAGGGCGCGCCGCACCCGATCCCCGAAGACCAGATCCCCGCCGGCGACAGCGAACTGGCGCGGCTGGTGCACACCTATAACGACATGGTCTGCGCCATCGAGGCCAAGGCCGATGCCGAGCGCCGGCTGGCCGAGCGCGAACGCTTCGTCAGCCTCGGGCGGCTGTCCTCGTCGCTCGCCCACGAGATCAACAACCCGCTGGGCGGGCTGCTCAATGCCGCCGATACCATCCGCCAATATGCCGACCGCCCCGAGGCGGTACGCAAGTCAGTCGAACTGATCACCCGGGGGCTGAAGCATCTGCGCGACGTGGCCAAGGCAACGCTGGAGCAGAACCGCCTCGACAGGACCCGGGCTCCGCTCAGCCCGGAGGATTTCGACGATCTGCGCCTGCTGATCGGCCCCGAGCTTTCCCGGCGCCGGCAATCGCTGGACTGGGCGATCGAGGCGCCGCCTTCGACCCTTGCCGCCTTTCCCGCCGCCCCCCTGCGCCAGATCGCGCTCAACCTGCTGCTGAACGCCACCGAAGCCGCCGGCGAGGGCGGCCGGCTGGGCCTCGCGGTGCGGGGGCGCGAAGGCTGTCTGTGCCTGCTGGTGTCGGATTCCGGGCCGGGGCTCTCGGATGCCGCCTGCCAGCGGCTGCTCGGCACCGGCCACGACCTGCCCGGCGGCGGGGTCGGCCTGCGGCTGGTGCATGACCTGGTCCGCGAGCTGAACGGTCTGGTCCGCCTCGACCGCCGCGCGGGGCTGACCCGGATCGGGATCGAACTGCCGATCCCGGAACGTCCGGAGGAAGCGCCATGCTGAGAGGGGCGCGCATCGCGCTGGTGGAGGATGACGAATTCATGGGCGCCTCGCTCCTCCAGCGCCTCGAACTGGAGGGGGCCGAGGTGATCTGGCTGCGCCGGGTGGGGCCGGCGCTCGGGGCGCTGCGCACGCCGCGCGCGCCCCTTGACGCGGTGCTCTGCGACATCAAGCTGCCCGATGGCAGCGGCGAGGACCTGTTCAACCGCCTGTGCGAGACCGCCACGCCGCCGCCGTTCCTGTTCATCACCGGCCATGGCGGCATCGAGCAGGCAGTGCGGCTGATGCGCGCGGGCGCGGCCGATTACGTGACCAAGCCCTTCGACATGCCGGTGCTGCTGGAGCGGCTGGCCTGCCTGGTGCGGCGGGCGCCGCAGGAGGACGAATTCCCGGCGCTTCTGGGCGTGTCCGCGGCCGCCCGGCGCGTCGAGGAACTGGCGCGCGAGGCCGCCCGGCAGGACCGCAACGCGCTGATCATCGGCGGGCCCGGCACCGGCAAGGGGCTGATCGCGCGCCATATCCACGACCATTCGGAGCGGCGCGCGGCCCCCTTCATCGCCGTCAATCTCGCCCGCGAGCCCGATGCCACCCAAACCCTGCTGAGACCCGAAGGCGCGCTGGCGCGGGTGGGCGAGGGCACGCTCTACCTGCACGCCCTCTCGCGCCTGCCCGCGTCCGCCCAGGCGGGGCTGATCGCGGCGCTGGAGGGCGGATTCGCCGGCCGGATCGTGGCTTCCTGCGGGCAGGAGATTGCCGCCCTGCGGGCCGGGGGAGACCTGCGCTCGGAGCTGGTCTTTCGCCTCGAGATGGCCGAGATCCCGGTGCCGCCTCTGGGCGAGCGCCCGGAAGACGCGGTCTGGCTGCTGACGGTCCTGTTCGAGCGGATGAACGCCCGCCGCCCGGCGCCGCTCGAGGGCATCAGCCGGCTTGCCGAAGCGGCCGTGCGCGCCCATGAATGGAGCGGCGGCGGGCGCGAATTGCGCGCCCGTCTGGCCCAGGCCATGGCCAGCGCGCGGGGGCCGCTCCTGCAGCCGGCGGACCTGTTTGCCGAACGCATCGCCCGCGACCCCGCCCCGCTCACCCTCGCCGAGGCCCGCGAAAGGGCCGAGCGCCAGCATATCATCGAGGTGCTGGAGCGCTGCGGCGGGCAGGTCGGGCAGGCGGCAAAGCTCCTCAAGATCTCGCGCACGACTCTCTGGGAGCGGATGCAGAAATACGCGATCAACCGCGACCGGGAGTAGCACCGGCGGGGCGCGATTCATGTCCGAAAATCCGAACACCCCGAAAACCCATTTATCATCAATGCCATAGAGCCAGGCGCGCCGCGCATATTCCTGCCCAAAACCGCCCTGGGACTCCCTATCCTGAAAGCATCGAAAAATGGGAGGACTTTGCAGATGAGATGCAAGAAGATGGTAGATGTCGGCCGCCGGCAGTTCCTGCGTGGCGGCGCGCTTGCCGCCGCGGGAGCGGCGGTCACCACCGTCGCCGGCGCCCCCGCGCAAGCGACGCCGGCCAATGCGCAGGTCGATTACCCTTCGAGCCGGCTGGCCAATATCGCCGATCTTGCGGTCAACGAACCGCTGGACATCGAATACCCGGACGCCGACAGCCCCGGCGTGCTGCTCAAGCTGGGCACCCCGGTCGAGGGCGGCGTCGGCCCGGATGGCGATATCGTCGCCTATTCGGTGCTCTGCCCGCACAAAGGCTATTACATGGGCTACAATGCCGAGGATCGCACCCTCAACTGCCCCGGCCATTTCTCGCGCTTCGATGTCGAAGCCGGCGGCCAGCAGGTCTGGGGCCACGCGACCCAGAACCTGCCGCAATTCACCCTGCGTGTCGATGACAAGGGCGACATCTATGCCGAAGGCGCGTCCGACCTGATCTTCGGCCGCCCGTCGAACGTGCTGTAAGGGGAGGAAAGACAGATGGCTTACAAGAGACAGATCGACCGCCTGCCGATCCCGCCCGCCGATGCCAAGGTGCATAACGTCACCTGCCACTACTGCATCGTCGGCTGCGGCTACAAGGCCTATACCTGGCCGCGCAACAAACAGGGCACACTGAAGGACAACGCCTTCGGCATCGACCTCGGCCAGCAGCAGGGCGCCGATGGCACCTGGCTGGCGCCGGCCATGTACAACGTGGTCCAGCAGGACGGCAAGGACGTGCACCTGGCAGTGGTCCCCGACCCGGACTGCGTGGTCAATTCCGGCCTGGTCTCGATCCGCGGCGGGCGCATGGCCGAAAACCGCCCCTCGCGCGTGACCGGCACCCAGCAGCAGCGCCTCACCGACCCGATGGTCTGGCGCAACGGCACCTGGCAGCCCACCTCCTGGGACGACGCGCTCGATCTCGTCGCCCGCGTCACCGCCCGCGTCGTCACCCAGGGCTCCGAGGATGACCTGGTGGTGTCGATGTTCGATCACGGCGGCTCGGCCGGCGGCTACGAAAACACCTGGGGTACCGGCAAGCTCTACTTCCAGAGCATGAAGGTGAAGAATTGCCGCATCCACAACCGCCCGGCCTACAATTCCGAGGTGCATTCCAGCCGCGACATGGGCGTCGGAGAGCTGAACTACAGCTATTCCGACTACGAGGTGACCGACACCATCGTCATGGTCGGCGGCAATTCGCTGGAGACCCAGACCAACCTGTTCCTGAACCACATGCGCAAGGGTCTGGAAAACGGCGCAAAGTTCATCTCGGTCGATCCGCGCCGCACGGTGACGATCAACGCCGCCGAGGAAATCGCCGGCAAGGACAACGTGCTGCACCTGGCGATCAAGCCCGGCACCGACATGGTGCTGTTCAACGCCCTGCTGACCCATATCGTCGATCAGGGCTGGACCGATGACGAATTCATCAAGGCGTCCACCTTCCAGGGCGGCGAAGCGGTGGCCGAAGGCACCGGCCAGCCGGCCGGGCTCGGCAGCCTCGACTACGCCATGCAGTCCTGCCGCACCACAACCGCGGAAGCGGCGGAAATCTGCGGCGTGCCCGAGGCCGATATCATCAAGGCCGCCGAATGGATCGCCAAGCCCAAGGAGGACGGCGCGCGCCGCAAATGCGTGACCTGCTACGAGAAGGGCGTGATCTGGGGCAATGACAATTACCGCACCATCGGCGCGATCGTGAACGTGTCGCTGGCCACCGGCAATATCGGTCGCGAAGGCGGCGGCTGCTGTCGCCTCGGCGGCCACCAGGAGGGCTATTATCGCCCGTCCGACGCCCATGTGGGCCGCCCCCCCACCTATATCGATCAGCTGCTGATCAGCGGCGGCGGCAAGGTCTATCACGTCTGGGCCTGCGACCACTACAAGACCACGCTGAACGCAGCCGAGTTCAAGCGCGTGCTCAACCGGCGCAGCCAGATGGTGAAGGACGCCATCGACGCCGCCGCCGGCGGCAGCCGCGAGGAACTGGTGGACGCGATCGTCTCGGCGGTCAATGCCGGCGGCATCTTCGTGGTGGATGTGGACATCATCCACAGCCAGATCGGCCAGACCGCCCATGTGATCCTGCCCGCGGCCGAATCCAACGAGATGAACCTCACCTCGATGAACGGCGAGCGCCGCCTGCGGCTCAGCGAGAAATACATGGACCCGCCGGGCTCGGCCAAGCCCGACTGCCTGATCGCCGCCGGCATCGCCCGGCACATGGAGCGCGTGCTGCGCGAAATGGGCGAGGATGCCTATGCCGACCAGTTCAAGGGCTATGACTGGGAGACCGAGGAAGATGCCTTCATGGACGGCTATGCGCAGGGCAACCCGGAGGTCACCTATGAGCGCCTGCGCGCCATGGGCAACAACGGGGTGCAGGAGCCGGTCGTGGGCTATGAGGACGGCAAGCTGATCGGCACGCCGCGCCTCTATGCGGACGGCAAGTTCGACCGCCACGGCCGCGACGACAAGAAGGCCCTGTTCTGCGCCGCCGGCTGGCGCGGCTGGCAGGCCCCGGGCAAAGCCCAGGAGCAGGCCAGTCACAAGTTCTGGATCAACAACGTCCGGGCCAACATCTTCTGGCAGAACCAGTTCCTGGACCAGGACAACGACTTCATCCAGGACCGCTTCCCCTACCCGTTCATCGAGATGAACCCGGACGACATGGCCGAGCTGGGCCTGAATGCCGGCGACCTCATCGAGATCCACAACGAGAACGGGGCGACCCAGGGCATGGCCTATCCCACCGACACCGCCCAGCGCGGCCAGGTGGCGATGGTGTTCGGCTCGCCCTCGGGCTCTCAGGGCAATGTGGTCAACCCGGGCGTAAACGAACTGGTCCTGCCAGACTACAAGCACACCTGGGGCAATATCCGCAAGCTTGCGGATGCCACCCCGCAGGCCAGGGCCGTGTCCTTCAAGTCCAAGGAATACAAGGCCTGACATCTGCATCCACGAGAACAGGACGGGCGGCCGAGAGGTCGCCCGTTTCATTTTGTGCGAACGGCTATCACTGTCGACCAAATGCCTCGTCTGTACACGTTCTTTTGGTGTACGGGCGCTGTTCCCGCCAATATGCAGATGGCCCTGACGCGTAATGCGGATCCTGTTTGCTGCGAAGCCAGGCGACCGGAACTCTCTCATCTGCAGGAAAATCCGCTTCCCATCCGGCCGCTGGCGCCAGAATAGGCTGAATGATGCCGCCCTCGCAGGCACGGCAGGCATATTTCGGCCGCAGTGGAACGATTACCCGGAACTGGGCGGGCACGATATCCAGCCGCTCGCCAGGCTCAAAACCCACAGGGGGCTTGAAGGGCGGGTCAGGAAAGGCAAGTCAGCCGGTGGTGTGACCTATGGCTATGATATCGTGCGCACGCTCCAGAGTGACGGCACCGTGGCGACAGGCGAGCGGCGGATCAACGAAGACCAGACGGAGATTGTTCGACGCATTTTCCGGGAGTTCGGCGACGGCCGCAACCCGCGCGCCATTGCGCAGGACCTGAACCACGAAGGTGTCCCCGGCCCGCGCAGCACATGGGGCCCTCGACCATCTATGGCAACCACAAACGCGGCAGGAAAAGACCCGCAAGACCGTGATCAGCCAAGGTCTCACCCATGCAAAACGTGGCGCATACCTGTTTTCTGGAATGCTGAAGTGCGGGGATTGTGGCGGTGGTTTCATTCTGGTTGGCAAGACCTATTACGGCTGCGCCAATACCCACAACAAGGGCACCTGTTCAAACCGGCGCACGATCCGGCGCGATGTGCTGGAAGCGCGGGTGCTCGACGGGCTCAAGGAGCAGCTCCTGCATCCGGACCTGATTGCCGAGTTCGTGCGGGCCTACCAGGCCGAGTTCAACAGGCTCGCCGCGGAAAACCGCAAGTCACGCGCCAAGGCCGAGCGGGAACTGGCGCAGGTCAGGCGCAAGATCGATCAGATCATAGACGCGATCACCGAAGGCATGTTCTCCCCTTCGATGAAGGACAGGATGACGGCGCTGGAGAACAGGAAGGCCGCGCTGAAGACGGAAATCGAAAGCGCTGACGCCGAAAACCCCGTTCTATTGCATCCCGGCTTGGCCGACATGTACCGCGAAAAGGTTGCCGGGCTTGCAGAGGCGCTGAACGAGCTCGGCACGTCGGCGCGGGCGGCCGAAGTCATCCGCAGCCTCTTGCCGAGACCGGGCTGATCCCGGATGGCGATACGCTTGTCATTGAATTGGTTGGAGAATTGGCCGGTTTGCTGTCCTTGCAGGAGACCGAACAAGCAAAAACCCGAGGGGTTTCCTCGGGCTGTTCGACAGAAATGGTTGCGGGGGCAGGATTTGAACCTGCGACCTTCAGGTTATGAGTCGTGTTGAAACGGCTTCTCGCTGCTTCTCGAAACCGCGGTATTCTTCGCGATTTCGGGGCCTTGAGGGGAACGCCCGGATCAGCCGCTTGCGCACGCGCTCGGGCCATTTCGCACCGTTTTGCACTCTCTTGCTTCCACAATGCTTCCAGATGCGATCAGAATGATTGCCGTGGTAACAGAAGCATCACCCCACATGCCGCCAGAATCCCAGCTTGCGCTTGTGCTTTTCCCTGATCTTGTCGAGCCAGCTGGCGTGGCTGTCGAACCGCCCCCAGTCCTCGATCTGCGCCGCGAGGCTTTCGCATTCCAGCAGGTGGCGAGCAGCGTGGCGGTAGCGTTTCGACCGCGCCTCGTTCAGGGCGAACTCGACCATCGCGCGCAAGGTAAGTGTTGCGGCAAGCGGGTGGCCCGCCGACAGGGTGTTGGCCGCTGGGGTCAGCAACTCGTAGTGGTCGCCGTCCAGCTCATCGGCGCGATCAACGACCAGCCTTGCCGCGCGATCGAGCGCCGGCCAGCGGATCAGGAACGACAATGCGCCAAGGAAAGAGCCATGCGCCATGGCGAGATCCAGCGCGCGTTCCTCGGCCTCGACATCGTCGAAATCCGGCAGGCGCTTGAGGTAGTCCCGCAGATGGCCTTCCGACAGGTTGTGTTCAAACTCCCGCCAGCGCAGCGCCTGCGCATCCGCGCCCCTGCCAAGCGTTTCCAGAACCGCAAGGCGGGTGTCGGTGTATTCCGACGGGATCCAGCCTTTTCCGGTGTCGGCGGCATCAAGCGCCTCCAGCGCCTCGGTCGCGCGCCCTGCCGCCAGCAGGCGGCTGGCGATGTCGGCGGCAATTCCGGGCGCTCTGCGAGTGTCTTCGTCATACTGGGCAATCCAGGCATCCACGTCCCCCTGGGCGTCGGCGATATCCATCAGGGCGCTGCGCACCGAGCTCTTGCGTGAGCTCTCGGCCCTCTCGTGGGCATAATATGGCCCTCCCGAGCCCCAGCCGACCTCTTCCCATTCCTCCCTGGGCGGCACCGGAATGGGGGTCTCGGCTAGTTCCTCGACCCGCGCCTTTAGCCGCGCAAGGCCCTTCTCGCCCATCGCCGGGGCAAGAGCCGTGATCAGATTATCGTATTGGGAGTAGTCATTATCGCATACGGCCGTCTCAAATACCCGGTCGGCCAGTGCCTCGGGGTCGAGTCCGGCGCCCGGCGCGATTTCGGCCATGTCCTTGCGGGCCATCCAGAACTGATCGCCTATATCACCGCCGGAATCGTCGCAGCGCTCATAGAGCGAGGGCGCCAGCGCAAGGAACCGCCACAACAGCTCCATCGCCTCTTGCGGGTCACGGGGAGCGACCTTGCCGACGATCACCTCTCGCTGGGTGTCGAGATCCCGGACCAAGGGGCGCATCCGGTTCCAATCGACGAACGACCGCGACCGGGCAATCTGGCCATGGCGCTTGCGGATTTCGCTGGCGACCTGCTGCGGCCCGGCGATTTCCAGCGTGAGGCGCCGTTTCAGCGCTGCGTCATTCTCGGCCAGCTCCATCAGCAGCGAGGCCAGCCGCTCGGCCCCCAGCTCAGCCAGGGTTTCGGTGTTCAGCTTCTTGCGGCTGGTCTTGCGCGAGGCCATGGGCCGTTTCTCCACTCGTCAACAAATTGCGCAGCAGCGTAAGGCCCCGGCGCGCATCCGGAAAGAGCGGATGCGATTCGACCACACGGCAGTTCACAGGCTCTGACAACCCAGAAACCAACCTGCGAAGCAATTCTGATATTTTCCTTTTTCTTCGCCTTTTCAATGTCTTCGTTGACTTTCCATCGGGTCGGAGCAAGGCTTCCCGCCAAAGACCCTCAACCTGACAGAACTGCACCGCCCCGCCATGCCCAAACTGACCAAGCGCATCGTTGATACCGCCGAGCCGCAGGCGCGCGAGTATTTCATCTGGGACAGCGACATCCCCGGCCTTGGCCTGCGAATCCTGCCCAGCGGGCGCAAAAGCTATGTCGTGCAATACCGGGCCGGGCGGCGGTCGCGGCGGATGACGCTGGGGCCCAGCACCGTGCTGACCTGTACGCAGGCGCGCAACCGCGCCATTGAAATCATCGCTGCAGCGCGCAATGGCGAGGATCCGGCGGCCGCCCGCGATGCCCAGCGCACGGCCGTCACGGTCAGGGAGCTGGCCGAGTGCTTTGATGCCGAACACATAGCGATCCGGCTCAAACCCAGCACCGCTCGGGAATACCGGCGCAACCTGCGGCGCTTCATCCTGCCCGCCCTTGGCCGGCTTTTGGTGACCGAGGTCACGCGGGCCGACGTGGCCAAGTTCCATCATGATCTGCGCCACATTCCCTATCAGGCCAACCGCTGCCTCGAAGTGATTTCCAAGATGTTCAACCTGGCCGAGATGTGGGGCCTGCGCCCCGACGGCACCAATCCGCGCAAGCACATCCGCAAGTATCCCGAGGAAAAGCGCGAACGCTTCCTCAGCGCCGCCGAGCTGCGGCGGGTTGGCGAGGTACTGCGCGAGATGGAGGCCGAGGGCATCGAACTGACATCCGCCATCCTTGCCGTGCGGCTGCTGATCCTGACCGGCTGTCGCCTCGGCGAGATCATGACCCTGAAATGGGACTACGTCGATATCCCCGGCAGAGCCCTGCGCCTGCCCGATTCCAAGACGGGCGCCAAGATCGTACATCTTGGCCAGCCCGCCATCGAGCAGCTGGAGCGCGCGCCGCGAATGCCGGGAAACCCGTGGGTGATCTTCGGCACCATCGAGGGCAAGCATCTGAGCGACCTGCAACCCTTCTGGCGCCGGGTCCGCGCGCGGGCTGGCCTCAAGGACGCGCGCATCCACGACCTGCGCCATACCTTCGCCTCGACCGCCGTCGCCGCCGGCCAGGGGCTGCCGATGATCGGCAAGCTTCTCGGCCACACGCAGGTCCAGACCACGGCGCGCTATGCGCATCTGGCGGCTGATCCAGTCAGGGATGCGGCGGACGTGGTGGCACTCACGAGCAAGAGATCGCTAGGGTAACCACTCTCCAATTCGTTGAATTTCGTTTGCATGCACGGAATTTTCCCGATAGCGTGACAGCATGCCCAATAACTGGGCGCGCATAATTTTCATGCGCATCGGCCGAGCCGGAAGAATGCAGTGGACAAGGCCAGAGGGGAACTCCGCTGGGGAGTTGGAAAGCGACTCGAATTCATCGAGTTCCGCCTGTTCTGGGAGGGGCGCGTGAACCGCAGCGATCTGATGGAGCAGTTCGGGATCTCGGTGAACCAGGCGTCCGCCGACCTGAACCGCTACATCGCTCTGGCGCCCGAAAACACGGTCTACGACAAGAGCCTGCGGACCTATGTGCGCACGCTTGAGAACCCGTTCCTGGTGGCTAAGACCGACAAGAACAGCACAGATCAGGTAGTGAAGGGGGACCCGCCTAGAACCGTCAAGGCGGCCTTGGTTGGTTCCATGCCCCCGCACGGTTCATTTGCGACACGCCTGCTGAGCAAGGTCTGGCAGGCGCTGTCGATCCTCGAAGGGAGGATCTGTGAGAACTTGAAACGGGGCAGAGCGCTTCGCCTGATTGAGTAATTGGACAATTCTTTGGAAAACACGCAAATGCAAGATCAACCCCGCTCCGCCAACCTCTCCGGCCTGCTCGAGGGCGCCCGGCGCCGGCTTGTGGAGACGGGGACCAGAAACCGCCTCATCCATGTCAACCGGTCCGCAAAACGCGCCAACGTGCTCGACATCATCGAGGAACGGAGCACGGACGTGTTCGACCTGCTGAAAACGCAGGGCAGGAAGATGCGTTTCCAGCCCCGCGACGAGGAGGAGGATGAACCCGAGGAGGATGCCCTTCTCCTGGCGCCGGCCAGTGATCCGGAGGATCGCGAAGCCCGGTATCGAGACCTGCTGCTTGAGACTCGGCTCGGCCCCGAGGCTCTGCAGCGCCGCCTCCTGCGCCTGTTCACCAGCGCGCGGACCGCGGAAGAGGAGCAAGGCGTCAACATCCTTTACCTCGCGATGGGGTTCCTGCGCTGGTATGAGAGCGACAGCTCGGATGTCATGCGCGAGTCTCCCCTGATCTTGGTTCCCGTCGAACTTGTCCGGGACGACAGGCGCGCCACCTTCAACCTGCGTGCCCGCGATACCGAGATTACCACCAACCTGCCGCTTCAGGAACGGTTGCGCGCGGATTTCGGGTTGGAGCTGCCGGAAATCGTCGATGACGAGAGCTTCAGCCCCGAGGCGTATTTCGACGAGCTTTCGGACAGGATCGCGGGGCGCGCGCGCTGGTCGATCGACCGGGACGGGATGCAGCTGGGATTTTTTTCGTTCTCGAAGCTGCTGATGATGCGCGACCTTGAGCCTGAACACTGGCCCGAGGGCATCTTCGAAGATCACCCGGTTCTGGCCGGGCTGCTTGACGGCGGGTTTGAACAGCCGGAGCCACTCTTCGGCCCGCAGGAAAAGCTCGATAAACGGCTGGATCTTGGAAACCTTCTGCACGTGGTTCCGGCGGATGCCTCACAGACGCGGGTGATCGAAGAGGTGCGCGCCGGCCGTAGCCTCGTCGTGCAGGGTCCGCCCGGGACAGGAAAGTCTCAGACGATCGCGAACATCATCGCCGCGGCAGCCCATGACGGAAAGCGGATCCTCTTCGTGGCAGAGAAGATGGCCGCTCTCTCCGTCGTACATGATCGGTTGCGCAAGGTGGGGCTCGGGGACCTCTGCCTCGAAATCCACTCGCGCGCAGCCAACAAGCGGGCGTTTCTGGACGAGTTGGCGCGTACGCTGGCAGCCGGCGCGTCGCCCCCCGAGATGCCGGGCCCGCCCGACGCACTGCGCGAGGCACGCGACCGCCTGAACAAGGTGGCGGATCTGCTGCATGAGCCGGTTCCGGGATACGGGTTCACCCCGTTCCGGGTGATGGCCGAGATCGCCCGTTTCGTTGGCAAAGACGCTCCCCCACCGCAGATCCCGCGCGACGGGCTGGCCGATATGGACGAAGCGATGCGTCGGGACCGGGCAGAACGGATCGGGGCCTATGCGGAACTGCTCTCCCGGACCGGTCCCCGTGCGGAGCACCCGTTTTTCGGGGTGGGGGCGACTGCGCTCCAGCCCACAGAGCTCCAGCGGCTTGAGACCGATCTCGCGCATGCGACCGACGCAGTCGTGGCCCTGCGCGAGACCGCGGCCCGGGTCGCGGAGGCAGCCGGACGACCCGCACCGGAACGGTTCGAGCAATGCGAGAGCCTTCATGCGCTCCTGATCGCGGCCGGGGACCGGCCCGAGGAGGCCCGCGCGGCAACCGGCGCGCTTCTCTCCCACGCCGGGGACAAGCGGCTCGCCGAGGCGCTTGAGGCCGGATCCGCCTGGGCCGCGGCGCGCGACCAGGCCGGCGCGATCTTCACCGAGGCCGCCTTCGAACTGGACCCGACCCCGCTGCGGGCCCGGCTCGCGCCCGGTGTCGGTTCTTTCTGGTCCCGCCTCTTCGGTCCTTATCGCGGGGCGAGTCGGGAACTCGCGACCCTGCTGTCCGGGGCGCTCCCGAAATCGCCCGCCGACCGGCTGAGGCTCATCGACACGCTGATTACGGTCCGCGGGCTACGCAAGACCCTCGCAGAGGAGGAAGGGTTTCTGTCCTCGCTGCTCGGGCCGCACTGGCGCGGGGAGCGCACCCCTTTCGCCGCCCTGCAGACGCAGGCCGCCTGGCTCTCCCGTCTCACCGCTATCGCCCCGATCAAAACGTCCGAATCGCTGGATCGGGTCTGCGCGACGGCGGGGGGCGCAGCAGAGCTCGCCTCCACGCTAGAGGCGGCACATACGGCGCTGGATGCGCTTGAGACGCGGCTCACCTTGAGCTGGGAGGGGCTGACGCTTGCCGAGATCGAAACCCGTATCACCGCCATGCGGGAAGGGATCGGGCGTTATGGGGAATGGTCCCGCCTTTCTGCCCTGTCGGCCCGGCTCGAAGCAGACGGGCTCTCGCCGCTCCTTGATCTTCTGGACAAGGGGGTGATCAACCCGGATCAGGCGGTGGACGAGTTCCTCTATGCCAGTGCCGAGGCCCGCTGGGAGGCGGCGCGCGCCGCGCTCCCGGACCTCGACGGGCTGGCCCACCTCGACCGGCATGTGCTCGTGAAGACGTTTCGCGAGCTCGAGGAGGCCCGGATGGAGGAGACGCGACGGCTCGTGCGCGCCAAGCACCTCGCCCAGCTGCCCACCGGCGCGGCGGGCCAGATGGGGTTTCTGCGCGGCGAGATGGCCAAACAGCGCCGCCACAAGCCGATTCGACAGATCATGCGCGCGGCGGGCCAGATGGTGCAACGGATCAAGCCGGTCCTCCTGATGAGCCCGATCTCCATTGCGCAGTACCTTCCGCCCGGCTCGACCGAATTCGACCTGCTGCTGATCGACGAGGCCAGCCAGGTCCGACCCGAGGACGCGCTCGGCGCGATCGTCCGCTGCCGCCAGATCGTCGTGGTCGGAGACCAGAAGCAGCTCCCGCCTACCAGCTTCTTCGACCGGGTCGCCGGGGGAGAAGACGAGGAGGAGGAGGAGGAGGAAATCAGGGCCGCCTCGGCCACCGAAATGGAGAGCGTTTTGACGCTGTGCGAGGCGCGCGGGCTCAATCCGTTCATGCTGGAGTGGCATTATCGGTCCCGCGACCCGTCCCTGATCACCGTGAATAATGCCGAGTTCTATGAGCATCGGCTGATCCTGCCTCCCTCTCCGGTCCAGAACGACCCGGATTACGGGCTCGCCTTCCAACGGGTCCCCGGGGTCTATTCCAGCCGTTCACGCGGCAGCGGACGCCCCGGCACGAACCGGATCGAGGCCGAGGCGGTGGCCCGCGCCGTGGCAGAGCATGCCCGGACCCGCCCGGACCTGTCCCTAGGGGTGGTCGCCTTCTCCAAGGCGCAATCGGACATGCTGACAGAGGTGCTGGAGGTTGCCCGACGCGAGGACGAAATCCTTGACGCCTTCCTGCGCGAGGGCCGCGCCGAGGATATTTTCGTCAAGAACATCGAGAACGTCCAAGGGGACGAGCGGGACGTGATCCTGATCTCCGTCGGCTACGGGCCCTCCGAGCCGAACGGCCGACTCGCCTCCATGTCCTTCGGCCCGGTGAACAGTGAAGGGGGAGAGCGACGGCTCAACGTGCTTTTCTCGCGCGCGCGGACGCGTTGCATTGTCTTCTGTTCTTTCGACCCGAACGACATCGACACATCCAGGACCAGCCGTGACGGGCCGCGGGTGCTCAAGCGGTTCCTCGAATTCGCCCGCTCCGGCCAGCTGGCTCAACCCGAGGCCAGCGGGGCGCCGGCCGACAGCCCTTTCGAGGAGGACGTCGCCAGCGTGATTAGAAACATGGGCTACCCCTGCGATCACCAAGTGGGTGCAGCAGGGTTCCGAATCGACCTAGGGGTGAGGCGCCCCGATCAACCTGGCCACTATATCCTCGCGGTCGAATGCGACGGGGCCGCCTACCACTCCGCACTCTGGGCGCGGGAGCGGGACAGGCTTCGCCAGGAAGTCCTCGAGGGGCTCGGCTGGCGGTTCCACCGGATCTGGAGCACGGACTGGTTCCATCGCCGCCACGCCGAGATCGACCGACTTCGGGCCGCGCTCGAGGAGGCCGCTCATGCCGATGGGCCCCATTACACGGGGGCGAACCGGGACGGACTGCAGCCCGTTGATGAGGATGCCCAAGCAGTCCCACCTCCCGAAACCGTGCTGCCCCCGCCGCCCGAGCTGACCGCGCCCGCCTACGAGGTTTCCAACTTCACCGTGGAGGCGAGTTTCGAGCCGCATGAGGCGCCGCTGAACCTGCTCTCGGATCTGGTGACGAAGATCGTTCTGGCGGAGGGACCGATCCACCGCGACTTGATCGCGCGCCGGGTGGCCGAGGCGTTCGGCAAGGCTCGGACCGGCCGGCGCATCCGCGAGGCGTCAGACCGCGCACTCGCGCGCGCAACGCGTTCGAACGGGATCGTCGCAGACGGAGAGTTCGTGATGACCAAGGAGCAGCAGGATAATCCGCCCGTGCGTGACCGGTCCGCACCCGGCGCCCCCGGAACCGCAAGGCACTTACCACCCGTCGAGATCCGGGCAGCAGCGGCCCGGGTGGTTTCGGAAAGCGGGGAAATGCACCGGGAGGAACTGATCATAGCGACCGCCCGGCTCCTCGGCTTCGCCCGTGTCGGGGTGGAACTGCGCGGGGTGATTGACGGGTCGCTCTCCAGACCCGCCTAATGTTCGGCAGGCGCTCATGAAAGAGTAGATGGTCTGGGAAAGTCTGAACCTACCGGCTGCTACCAATCCCATCCCCCCACGTGATTTGCGATTGCCCAAGCTCAACCTCTCCGCTAGCATCGTCTCAAGCACAGAAAATGTATGTGCATGGTAACTATGCGCATCTGCCAAGGCCGGGAGATTGATGTGGAAGACCACAACGCCGGGCTCCGCTGGGGAGTTGGAAAGCGACTCGAATTCATTGAGTTTCGCCTGTTCTGGGAGGGACGCGTGAACCGTAGTGACCTGATGGAGCAGTACGGGATCTCGGTAAACCAGGCGTCTGCCGACCTGAGCCGCTACATCGCGCTGGCCCCCGAAAACATGGTCTATGACAAGAGCATGCGGACCTATGTACGCACGCCAGAATTCAAACCCCATTTCAGTGAACCTGACGCCAGCAAGTATCTTGCGGAGCTGCGATCTGTTTCTGAAGGCATCCTTGACCGTGAAGACGCCTGGATCGCGGAGCTTCCGCCGTTTGCATCCGCACCGACGCCGGTGCGCGGGGTCAATCCCGCAACGCTACGCTCAGTCGTCGGCGCCAAGAAGTGGCTCGGTTTGTTTGAACAGTTTCGGGTGGTTTCATAAGTGGATCACCCGAAACTGTTCAAACAAACCGAGCCACTTCTTCCTACCTGATTGGCCTTCTGCGTCCATCGAGTATGACCAAGATGAAGCAGTTGCAAGGGGTGTATCTTCGTCGGAGGGAAAACACCGACAAGAGCTGGGTGGATCCGGTAATTGTTGAATCGACCCTGCTGCCCAACTGGCAGGAAGATGACTGCCCGTGGCAGCGGGAATGGCGACTGCTGGAAGAAGCGCTGGATCGGGGAGCCGATTGCAGTTGGATGCGTAAGCGCGCGGACTTGCTTGATCGGGCTACGGTGGAAGGGCTGTTGGACGAGACCGTATTCTGCGTGCCCGAAAAAGAACGCCTGCGTTTCAACCCGCATAGCCTCTGGCTGGATGACAGCGAGGTCCATCCTAGAGTGTCCAACGAGGCCGATCTGTGCTGTGCGGTTGCCAGCGCGCTCCAGTATTGGCGGGAAGATGTGTGCAAGAAGGACTGGCGATTCAATACCATCGACATTGAAACAGCAGCCAATCACAATGGATTCAACGAACCGCGCCTCATGGCGGCGATCTGGCGCGCTCTGACGCCAAGAGAACTGATTACCGCCGCAAGAGCCGAAGGCGCCAACGACTTGGCGGGTCTGTTCGGAAAAATCTTTCACGGTCGCGACGATCCTTATTTCTCGCCTCTGCGCCGGGAAGCGATCCTGGCCTTTGGTGGCGAGATCGCTCGCAAGATCGACCTGGACCCGATAAATCACATTGATCGCTGTCTTTTCCCTTGATCGGTGCAGCAGGCCTGCCGAGAGGGCCTTGGCGTCTGATCGACCGCGCCGAGGTCCGTTCTGGCAAGCAATTACCGAGTGCCGGTTTCGGTCGGCCGGTTGATGAGCGCGGCCCCGGCCAGGATCAG
>JALWTH010000216.1 GCA_027082975.1 Paracoccaceae bacterium
TGGCCGCGGCCTTTTCCATGCACGCCACCACCATGGACGACCTGATGGCGGTTGCGGATGCCAACGAGGTGATGCCGCCCAAGTCGACCTGGTTCGAGCCCAAGCTGGCCGATGGGCTGGTGTCGCATTTGCTTAATTGATATCAAGCGGCCTTGGTGCAGAATGCACGGGGGGCGGCCGGCGGGCCGGGATGTTGGCGAACGGGGAGCGAGCGGAAAATGACGGAGACAGCCGGTATGCAGGCAGGGGCTGCACCCTCGTGGCCGCTGCCCTATGCCAGGTTCCGGCTGGTGTTCGAGGCCAGCCGGGGCACGCGGCTGCCGCCCTATCCGGGCTCCGCGTGGCGCGGCGCCTTCGGCTGGGCGTTGCGCGACCTTGCCTGTGTCACCGGGCAGCCGGACTGCCGGGGCTGCGCCTTTGCTTCCCGCTGTGTCTACCAGCGCCTGTTTGAGACCGCCCGCCAGGGCCGGCCGGAGTCGGGTATGACCACCCACGCCCCGCATCCCTTTGTGTTGAGGCTGCCCCCGCGCCACCCGGCAGAGCTTGTTCTTGTTGACATCCATTTGTTCGGCGAGGCCATGCGCTGGCTCGACGAGGTGGTGATGGCGCTCGCCCGCGCCGGGCGGGCCGGCGTGGGCGGGGCCCGAAACCGCCTGGGGCTGGTTCGCGTCCTTCAGCGCGTCGGCGGAAGCTGGGCGGAGCTGCCCCCGGGCAGTGGGCGGCTGAGCCCGTTTCCGGCTGCTGTCGACGAACCGCCTGACATTGCCTGCGTCGGGCGACAGGTGCGTGTCGAACTCCAGTCCCCGCTGCGGATAGTTCGCCGAGGGCGTCCCCTGCGGCCCGAGGAACTGACGCCGCGGCACTTCGTTCACGCGCTCTATGCCCGGGTGCGCAAGCTCGCGCGCGCGCAGGGGCAGACGCTGCAGATGTTCTGGCCTCAAGTGCCGTCGGAAGTGGGGTTTGCCGGGGCCTCGCTGCGATGGATCGATTTTTGCCGCCGTTCCAGCCGGCAGGGGCGCCGCCACCCGATTGGGGGGATTGCTGGACACTTCGATCTTTCACTGGCCGGACTTGAGGCTGCCTGGCCTTTGCTCTGGCACGGCCAGTTCCTGCACGTGGGCAAGCTGACCGCCATTGGTCACGGTGGCTACCGCCTGCGATGGCACTCGGTTGCTGGCGGCGCGTCTGCCGGGCAGATGCCGGATCCTCGCGAACAGGGCATCTGAAGGGGTCGGGTTTCATTGAAAAACATTGGGTTGTGTGGTGAATATGGTGCGGGTTTCATGGAAATTGCGGCCGCATCATGAAATCGGGGAAAAATCACTGCCAAAGCCGGGCGGCGCCCGGATGCTGGAGGGTGGTGTTTGTGTCATCCGGCGTTTGGGGTAGACTGCCGGCATACCAAGAACATGCGTGATGCCTGCCGCCAGTGCGGCGCGACCATACCTTTGTTGAATGAAGGGTCTCTGCGGGCGCAAGCCGGCAACGGGCAGAACCGCGCTGGCTTGCTGCCCTGCCCTTCCCGCACCGCAATCCGTTGGCCGCAAGCTTGCGAGACGTGCGGATTGCCGCAGGCTGCGAGACAGTAGCCGTGCCCCGGCGTGTCAGGGAGCCCATGGCAGGAAGCCGGCGAGGGAGACCGAAGGATGCCAGGCAGGGCACCGGGGCAGATCAAAGGTACGGGTATCGCGGAGAAACCATGCAGCCACACGAATATGGAAGGCGTATTCTGCTCGCGGTGACGGGGCTTTCGCCCCAGGTAGTCACCGAAACGGTTCATGCGCTGGCCGTGACGCGGTCGCCCGCGTTCGTCCCCACCGAGGTGCACCTGGTCACCACGGCCGAAGGCCGGGATCGTGCGCGACTCAGCCTCTTGCACCCGCGCACGGGCTGGTTCCACCGCTTGCGCGAGAGCTACGGACTGCCGGAGATCAGTTTCGACGACGCCCGCATCCATGTGCTCGAGGACCGCAACGGCCAGCCCATGCTGGATATCCGCTCGCCGGATGACAACAGCGCGGCGGCGGATTTCATTACCCGCCTCGTCCAGGAACTCACGCGCGATGAAGCCGCTGCGCTGCACGTGTCCATCACCGGCGGGCGCAAGACCATGGGGTTCTACCTCGGTTACGCGCTGTCGCTGTTCGGCCGTCTCCAGGATCGGCTGTCCCATGTGCTGGTTTCGGCCCCCTACGAATCCCATCCCCATTTCTTCTTTCCGACCCGCGATAGCGAGATCATCTACACGCCTGCGCCCGACAATCGGCCCCATGACACCCGGGATGCAGTGGTTACGCTGGCGGAGATTCCCTTCGTGCGGCTACGCGACGCGTTGGAAACCGGCCTGACCGACGGGGCCTGCAGCTTTCTCGATGCTGTGCGCCTGGCGCAACGTGCAGTGCCGCCGGCGGGTCTGGTGCTGCAGCCGGGCGCGTGCGTGGTCGTCGCCGGAGGCGAGGAAGTGCGGCTGGAGCCGTTGCGCTTTGCCCTCTACTGGCTGCTGGCCGAACGGGCGCTGGCGGGGCAGCCGGCGGTGCACTGGACCGACGAGGGCTTCGAGGTGCGGCTGCTGGACTGTTACGGGCGGCTGGTCGGCAGGGACTCGGGGGATTTCGAGCGTGCACAGCGCAACTGGGGCCAGGGACTGGCGCGGGAAAATGTCGATCCGCTCAAGTCGCACGTGAATCGCAGCCTCAAGCGGGTGCTCGGAGAGCGGGGCGCCCAGCCTTACCTGATCCGTCAGCTCGGCAGTATGCCCGGGACACGCTACCGGCGCTTCGGACTGACCCTGGGCGCGGGCCAGATTGCCATCGAGCATCGCAAGCTTGCGAGGGATGACGGGGGCCGCGCCCCCGGCAATCATGCAGGGGTGCCGGCCGGCCCGGCATCATCAACAGTCAACGGGAGGATAGGATGAGCATGCAGACCAGGGAATGCACTGCGCGCTTTCTTGCGCCGGCATTTCTCGGCAACGCGGCGCAGGATGGCCAGTGGCGTTCGCCGCCGTTCAAGCATCTGCTCCGCGCCTGGTGGCGGGTGGCATGGGCCGAGGCCAACGACTGGTCCGACGATGTCGGTGCCTTGCGCAGGGCGGAGGCAGCACTGTTCGGCTCCGCCGCCGATGGCACGGGCCACCGGAGCCGGGTGCGGATGCGGTTGGAACGGTGGGAAGCGGGCAAGTTGAAAAGCTGGGATGGCCTTGAGGCCAGAAAGGTGAACCACCCTGAGGTGAGGCGTACGGACTATAAAGTAGGGCCTCATGCCTACCTCGGGTTCGGGCCTCTGGACGGTCGCGGGGGCACGAAGCTTGGCAAGCCCAACGCCGCCATTCAGGCCGGCGAATCGGCCGGGCTGCGTCTGGCCTTCCCCGACGGGGATTCCCGCCTGATCGACCGAACGCTGGCGCTGATGGATGCCTTCGGGGCCTTGGGCGGTCGTTCACGTAACGGTTGGGGGTCGCTGGCGCTGGAGGGTGCGCCCGCACTCGGAAGCCTGCCCCTGCGCGACTGGGAGGCGTGTCTCGACCGCGACTGGCCGCATGCCATCGGCCGCGACGAGCGCGGCGCGCTCGTCTGGCAGACCGAACCCTTCGACGACTGGCGGGGGCTGATGCGCCGACTGGCGGAGATCAAGATCGGTTTTCGGACCCGGTTCCCGTTTCCGAAGGAGAGGCCCCCTCATCATCAGGTTGAGGACCGTCACTGGCTCGCCTATCCGGTGACTCACCATGTGACCAGGAGCTGGAATCGCAATGACCGTCTCCCCAACAGCCTGCGCTTCAAGGTGATCGCCGCCGATGGCGGTCTGCGTGGACGCATCTTCCACGTTCCCTGTCTGCCCCCGCCGCAGTTCCGGCCGGATCGTCGCGCCATCGAAAGGGTCTGGCGCGAGGTGCATGCCTTTCTGGACAGTACAAAAGGTGTCGAGAGGACAACCCCATGAACAACGATCGCGAAAACCGGCTCTGGCAAACCAAGCTCGATGCCCGCTTGCATGATCCGGGCGAGAAGACGCTGATCCTGATGCGGACCCGCGAGGGCCACGAGGGCGGTACCGTGCGCGTCCTGCGCGAACGTTTCGGCCTGACGCACGTCGATGCCGCCGCGGTGAAGCGGGCCGACTGGTGGGCCTCGGCCGCCGACCGGCCGCAGTGGCCGCGCAATCTGAGCGACCGGCTTCACTGGACGCAGGAGCCGGTGCTGGTGCATCCGGTGAGCGGGGACGAGATCGACCTCGCCGCGGAGGGCCGGCTTGCGGAGACGGATCCCGCGGACATCGCGGCGCGCAGCCTGGCGCATTTCGAGCGGCTGCGCACCGCCTGCGGGAACGATGCGCGGCGGTCGCTGCTTGCCTTCTGGCGCTTCGGCCCGGAGCTGCAGGAGAGCGGAGATAACGGCCGGCTGGGCGAACTCTGGCCGCAGCTCCCGGCCGATACCCGGGTGCCCGATCATTCCATCTGGGAGCACCTGGACCTGGCCTCGGCCTTCGCGGGTGCCTTTGCCGCCGACGATAATGGCGATGCAGCCCTGCTGGCCATGAGTATCGGGCCGGTGCAGTCCTTCATCGCCGCGGCCCGATCCACCTCCGATCTCTGGGCCGGCTCGCATCTGCTCGCGCGACTCGCCTGGGAAACGATGAAGCCTCTGGTCGACGAACTCGGGCCGGATGCAGTGCTTTTCCCGCGCCTCCGCGGAATCCCGCAGGTGGATCTCTGGCTGCGTGAGCAGGGCCTGCCCGACGAGCTGTTCGCGGAGGCAGCCTGGAAGAAGGGCGCGAGCGCGGACGCGAATCCGCTATTCTCCGCTGCCCTGCCCAATCGCTTCGTGGCGCTGGTCCCGGCGGCGCGGGCGCGCGCGTTGGCAGAGTGCTGCCGCACGCACGTGCGGGACTGGATGCAGGAAAAGGGCAGGCAGGTGGTGCAGCGGCTCCTGACGGAGATCGGCGAGGCCGCGGATGATACCTCCCTTTACTGCTTCGAGCAGGCGCAGCGCCAGCTGATGGACTTTCCGGAGGTGCACTGGGCGTCCGTCCCCTTCTCGCTGGTCCGCGCCAGCGCAGACGGCAAGCGTGTGGAGGATACGGTGCAGCTATCCGAGGCCATGGCCCCCTTCTTCGGCGTACCAGAGGGCGAACCCGCGGGCTTTCTTGCCAGCGATGCCTGGCGAGTGCTGCAAAAGAGCATCCAGTGGCAGGATGGCACCGCTTTCTGGGAACCCAATCCCGGTGTGCTGTATCCGGCGGTGTATGACCTTGCGGACCGGGTGCTGGCCGCTGCCAAGTCGGTGCGCCAGTTCGGCCAGATCGACGAACGCGGCTGGCGCGATTCGCTCACTGGCGAGGTGGAGTGGCTGGCCCTTGATCCCGGCCAGCTCGGCAAGTCACCCCGCCAGCGGACGGAAACCCTCTGGGCACGCATCGCGCAAAAGCGCCCGGCCTGGGCCCGGCCCGGCGAGCACCTTGGCGCCCTGTCGGCGACCAAGCGCCTCTGGCCGACCCTGTTCGCCGAAGAGGTCGGCCAAGCGACGGAGCGGGACTTCGGGCGATTCGTGGTGTCCACGCACACCATGGCGCTTGCCTCGCAACTGGACCGCTGGCTCGAGCAGGGCGGACTGACCGCGAAGGGCTTTTCGCAGGCTGCCGCCGGTGTCGCCACCAGTCGTGTTGCGTTGCCCGTGCGCCTGTTGTTGCGTCACCCGCAGCGGAAGGATGCCCTGCAGGACGCGCGCACGCTGCTGGCCATGCTGGAGCGGGCGCAGGAGACGGATGATGACGGCGAGGCCGGGCAGCTGCGGAATCTGGTTCGGGACACGCTCGGCAACGCAGGCGGCGACTCCCGCCTCGAAACCTACTATGGCCTGCTCTTGATGGATGGCGACCGCATGGGCGCGTTGCTGGCGGAGGAGGGTGCGACCACCTTCCGCGAGGCGTTTCATCCGCGGATCCGGCGCCAGTTCGACGAGCGGGCTGCCGGCAACGAGGCGCTACGTGCCTACGGCGAGATGCGGCGCGTGCCGTCGCCTGCAAGGCACATGGCGATCTCCGGCGCGTTGAACGACTTTGCGCTGCACGTGGTGCCGCATGTCGTCCAGCGCGAATATCTCGGGCGCCTGATCTATGGCGGCGGCGACGACGTGCTGGCCATGCTGCCGGTCGCCGACCTGCTGCCCGCCGCCGCGCGGCTGCGCGACGCCTGGTCCGGTACCAGCCGGTTCGCGCCCGTCGACGGGACTGACAGCCAGCGGGCCCGGCTGGAGCTGAAACGGGGCTTTGCGCTGCTCGACGGCCGGCTGTTGCGGATGATGGGCAGCCGCGCGACTGCCAGCGCCGGCCTGGTGGTCGCTCATCACCAGGCGCCGCTTGCGCGTGTGCTGCGCGAACTGAGGGAGGCCGAGGCGACGGCGAAGGATGTGGGCGGGCGCGATGCGATCCATGTCCGCATACTCAAGCGTTCCGGCGGCGCGCTGGCACTGACGCTCAAGTGGCAGGATCTGCCCCTGTTCCGGCGCGTGGTATATTTCCTGCGCGAGTCGAGCGTGTCGCGGCGGGCGGTCTATCACTGCCTGCAGTGGATTCGTGACCTGCCGCGCCCCGAAGGCGAGGGCGCCCTGCTGGCTAGCCTCCTCGGCTACCAGTTCCGCCGCCAGTCGGGCAGCAGGGTAGTGGCGGACGATCACGCCGTCGAGCGGCTTGCCGCGGATCTTGCGAGATGTTCGGTCGCGCAGGCGGAGCCCATCGACTGGACCGGGAACCTGCTCTCGGTGGCCGAATTCCTCGCGCGCGAGACGCGCGCCGGGACGGTTCCGGGAAGCGGCAACGGAAAAGGCAGCAGGGGAGAGGCAGCATGAATGCGCACTTCATCGAGCCCATGGATGTGCTGTTCCTGAGAGGCAACCGCCTGTTCGGGGATGCCGGCAGCTATGGCGAGTCCATGGTGCCGCCCTGGCCCTCGGTGGCGGCCGGTGCTCTCCGAACCGCCATCCTCGCGCGCGACGGAACCGACCCCGCGGCCTTCGCGAGGGGCGGGCATGACCATCCGACGCTGGGCACGCCCGATTTACCCGGCACCTTCCGGATCACCGATTTCCAGCTTGCCTGGCGGGGCGAAACAGGCGAGGGGTCGCTCGAAAGGCTTTATCCCCTGCCTGCGGATCTCGTGGCAACGCGCGAGGCGCAGCAGCAATCCGTCGCGCTGCGCGCGTTCTCGCCCTGGCGGCCCGCCGGCGGCATCGACTGCTCCAAGGCGCTTGAGCGTCTGCCGGTGATGGCGCAGGTTTCGCGATCGAAACCGGCCACCGGCCTGTGGCTGACTTCCCGGGGCATGCAGTCTTGGCTGAACGGGCGGTTGCCCGACGCGTCGGCCGATCTGATCCCATCCGGCCGGCTCTGGGCTCATGACGAGCGCATCGGCATCGGCCTGCAGGCGGACACCCGCCGTGCCGACGATGGCAAGCTGTTCTCCATGCAGGCCGTGGCGCTTTCCCGGGGGGTCGGATTCCTGGCCGAGGCGGAAGGTGACAGCCTGGAGGCAGGCACGGTCCTGCGTTTCGGAGGCGACGGCCGCGGCGCGGTCGTTGATCGCGCCGCGGCGCCGCTGCCCGAGCCGGACATGGACCGGATCCTGGCATCCCGGCGCTGCCGCCTGACTCTCGCCACGCCCGGCATCTTTCCCGAGGGTTGGCGACTGCCGGGAATGGATGCGGCGGGCGTGTTCGAGCTTTGCGGCGTGCGCGGCCGCGTCGTGGCTGCTGTGGTCAATCGCGCCGAGGTTGTCTCGGGCTGGGACCTGGCCCTCCGGCAGCCCAAGCCCGCGCGCCGTGCCGTTCCTGCCGGCAGCGTCTACTGGATCGAGGATCTCCAGGCTACGCCGGATGATCTTCGCAAGCTTGCGGCGCATGGCCTGTGGCCCGAAACCGGCTACGATGTCCGGCGTCGCGCAGAAGGTTTCAATCGTTTTCTTGTTGCCAGCTACTGATTCGAGGAGAGGATCATGTTCGAACGACAGGCAGCCGTTTTCCTGTATGCCGTGAGCCCCGTGCACATGGGCGCCGGCACGGCCACGGGGCTGATCGACAACCCCATCCAGCGCGAGCGCCACACCAGCCATCCCTGCTTTGCAGGCTCGGGTATCAAGGGCGCGGTGCGGCACTCGTTCGAGTCCCTGGGCGGAGAATCCGCATTGATCGAGCGCATCTTCGGACCCGAATCGGGCAGCAGCACACTGCACGCCGGCGCCGTCAGTTTCGGCGATGCGCAGCTTGTGGCCTTCCCGGTGCGTAGCCTGAAGGGAGGCTATGTTCATGCCACCTGCCCGCAGGCGCTGGCGCGTGCCCAGCGCCTGCTGCGACTGACGGGCAACGACTGCGACTGGAACATTCCGGCCGTGGAGGAAGGTGACTGCCGGGTTGCCGGTGACAGGCTGCTGTCGCGCGGCGGCGAGCTCCATCTGGAAGCCTTCCAGTACAGCGCCGTGGTCGACGAGGCCGTCTCCACGCTCGGGCAGGCGCTCGCCGCGCTGGCCGTTCCCGAAGAGCCGGCCTATGCCTGGTTCCGCGACAAGCTCGCCCGCGATCTGGTCATTCTCTCGGATACGGATTTCGCGTACTTTTCGGAAAATGCCACCCTGGTGGAGCCGCACGTGCGGATCGACGAGAAAACGGGAACGGCTGCCGCCGGCGGCCTGTTCTATACCGAGAACCTGCCGCCGGAGTCCCTGCTGATCGCGCCGCTCATGGCCGGCCGCACCCGCAGCGGCAAGGCGGAGGAGGCGCTCGATGCGAACGAGGTGATGGTCAAGCTGCGTACCGTGCTCGACAACCGCCTGCTGCAGCTCGGTGGCGATGCCACCACCGGTCGCGGACTGGTGGTGGCCCGCCTTCAGGGAGGCGCCCGGGCATGAGGCAGACGATGGAACAGCGCCGCGCCGCGCACGCCTGGAACTGCGCGCTTGACGCGAAGCAGAAGCTGGAACGCGGCAATGGCAAGGAGGGCTACAAGGACTACATCAACGCCGCCAAGGGGATGCCGGCGCTGATCATGAACAGTGGCCTGATGCAGGTGATGGCCTACAACCAGGGCAAGAAGGAGCCGCGCTACAAGCTGTTGGCCGGCCATCTGCGCCAGTGGCTCCGGAAATCGCTCGGCACGCCTGACGATTTCCAAGACTTCATGCAGCACCTGCTGAAGGCGGATCCCCGGGAGTTCCAGGCCATCACGGCCGAGGCGTTCGCCTGGCTGCGCTGGCTGCGCCAGGTGGCCCCCGCCATCGAAAGGGAGGATGCCTGAGATGCCGGTTGCAGCAGTACCGGAATATCTGGGCCGGGATTTCGGCGAGGCGTCGCCCGGGCTGAGGTTCGGCCTCTATCTCCCGCTGTGGACGGAACGTGCCGATCAGGAACGGCAGGTCAGGGCGCTGGCCGGCAGGAGCAGTCGCGAGGCAGGGGAGCTGAAGAGGATCCTCGACTTGGAAGGAATGGACGCGGCCATCGAACATGCAAGGGCCAGGCGTGGCCGCCTGCCGGAACTCTGGGAGAAAAACGATCACGGGGCTCGCGACGCGTGGCGCACGGTTGCCCGGCTTGCCCCCGATGATGTCGCTCGTGCCGAGGCATTGCGGGAGCGCCAGTCGGCGATGATCGAGCTGCTCGAGTCCGCAGGGCAGGCCGCGGTCTTTCGCGCGCGGTCTGTGGCGCCTTTCACCACCGGCCTTGGCAACGAGCATCCGCTGGAGAACGGCTTTGCCTTCCTCTGGCCCTACGGACTGCCGTATCTGCCGGGCAGCGGCGTCAAGGGTGTGTTGCGCCAGGCCGCGCGTGAGCTGGCGGGAGTCAGCACGGCGGCGCAATGGGAACTGGAATCGGACTGGACGGCAGAGGCCATCGACGCCCTGTTCGGCAGCGAGGACAGCGCCGCGCCGGCGCGCGGCGCGCTGCAGTTCTGGGACGTGATCCCCGGGATCCGGGGTGACAGCCTGATGCTGGAGGTGATGACGGCGCATCAGTCGCACTACTACCAGAAGGGCGAATCGCCGCACGAATCGGGTCGGCCCAACCCCATCAACTACCTTGCCGTGCCGCTGGGATCGGCCTTCGCCTTTCACGTGGTCTGTGACCTTTCGTTCCTGCGCGGTCGTGCGGCGGAACTGGGGGAGAACGGTCGCTGGAAGGCGTTGCTCGAACAGGCGTTCGTGCATGCCTTCGACTGGCTTGGCTTCGGGGCCAAGACCTCAGTGGGCTACGGCGCCATGGCAGTGGACGAGAGAGCTGTGGAAGCCGCCGAGCAGCGGCGGCGCGAACGGGAGGAAGAGGCCCGCGTCGCGGCCATGACCGAGGAGGAACGGCAGATCGACGAACTGCGAAGTCTCTTCGAGCGCGAACGCGCGGCGGGGCGCCTGGCGCCGAACGGGCTGATCGCCGAAAAGCGGCTGCGCCTGCTGAAAGCGGCCCAGGGCTGGACCGATCCCGGCGCGCGCCGGGCGGCAGGGGCACTTCTGCGCGAGATTGCCAGGGAACTGCCCTGGTCGAAGAAGCGTGTCAGGGAGGCCAGGGCGATCATGGCCGAGCTGCTCGGAGGAAGCGAGTGAGCATTATCGCGGTGACCCGTCACCCCGGTGCGCGAGCCTGGCTGGCCGAACAGGGCGTGGAAGTCGATCGGCTGGTCGACCATCTGAACGTCGACGAGGTCGGGTCGGGTGACATGGTCGTCGGCGCCTTGCCGGCTCATGTCGCGGCAGACATATGCAGCCGCGGTGCCCGCTATTTTCACATCGTCATGGAGCTTCCCGCCGGGCTGCGTGGAAAGGAACTCACGGCAGACGAGATGCGACGCTGCGGCGCGCGCCTGGAGGAATATCGCGTGGAGCAGCTCGAATGAGAGAACTGGTCGTGGCCATTCGCGACTTCGTGATGACTTGGCTCGATCCGGTTGGCATCGTCATCGGACTCGGCGTGGCCGTGCCGGTATTCTGGACCTGGTACGAGGTCGTGTTCGGCCGCGGCTGGCGCCGGCGCCGCTGGTATCGGGAGATCCGGACGCGACCGGGCGACAGGCCGGCGATACTCATCGTCGATCTGCTCGCGGAAAAGGATATACGTGCCAGTGTGGAGCAGTTCAGGCAGTACCACGAGTTGCTGCGCGAGGTTCCGGAGGACAGGGTGTTCGTGCTGCGCCGGAACAAGCACATTGGTCCGGATGACATGCCGCGGCTTGCGGACGACATTCGCGAGGCCGCAGCTTCCCTGATGGCTTCCGGCGCCGACAGTATTCACTTCTTTTACGCCGGGCCGGCTGCAGTCGCTGCCCTGGTCGGGGCCGAACTCGCGAATGTCGCCCGCGTTCTGGTATATCAGCACGGGGCCACCGGCTATCAGTGTCTCGGACCCCTGCGCGGCGAAGTGTCATGAAGTTCAATACCCATCTCATGCTGGTTTCCGCCCAGCCGACACCGAATCTGACTCCGGTGCTCGACCCCGGGGTCCGCCCGCGGCGCGTGGTGCTGCTGACCAGCCCCGACATGCGTGAGCGCGCAGCCTGGCTGGAAGCCGTGTACAGGCCCCGCGGCGTGGTCACGGATCAGTGGCCGATCTCGAACGCATGGGATATCGAGGCCATTCAGGGTCGCGTGCTGGAGTTCCTGGAGAGCGAAGATGCGCTGGCGGATGCCGGGGAACTGGCCCTGAATGCGACCGGCGGCACCAAGCCGATGAGTATTGCCGCGTACGAGGTGTTCCGCGACTGTGACTGTCCCATCTATTACGTTCATCCCGAGGAGGACCGCCTGATCTGGATGCATCCCTCCGGGCGGCCTCCGCATGCCCTGGCCGATGTCGTGCGCATCCCCGATTTCGTGCTGGCGCATGGCGGGCGCGTTCAGGCGGAGGAGGATATACGCATCCCGCCCGCCTTCCGCGACTTCACACAGGAGCTGGTACGCGACATCGGATATTTCGAAAAGGCGCTTGGCAGGCTGAACTGGTATGCGTCGGAGGCAAGGGATGGATTGCGCTCGCCGTCGCTGGAGGTCGCACACGAGTTCGATGACGCATTTCAGGACCTGCTTGACCGGTTGGATGTGCTGGGCGTACTGCGGGTCAGCGACGGACGTATTCTTTTCACCGACGAGGCAGCGCGCTTTTTTGCCAACGGAGGCTGGCTGGAGCAGCACGTTCATGCCGCGATGAATGCACTCAGGGGGCGTGGTATCCGAATACAGGATGCAAGGCGGGGGCTGCAGATTGAATGGCAGACCGGGCACTCCCGGAATGAGATTGATGTCGCCTTCCTGGTGGACAACCGACTTCACGTGATCGAATGCAAGACCCGCGGATGGGTAGAGCGGGGTGCCGGTGCTGATGCCCTGTACCGGCTTGACAGTCTTGCCGATGCGGCCGGCGGGCTGCAGGCGCGTGCGATGCTGGTAAGCTACCGTCGCATGGGCAAGGGGGATGTCAGGCGCGCGAAGGATCTGGGGATAGAGGTGGTTCAGGGTGGCCAGATTGCGGAAATGGCCGCGCGTCTTCAGAGGTGGGTGAAGCCGGGGTGAACGGGGCAGGTCTCTTTTGCACGGCAATCGCGGCCCTCGGCTCGGCGGTTCGTCGCCGACTTGCGCCGGGGTTCGGATGGTATTATTTTCCGGAGGTGGCGCCGGACTGGTGGGGGGTCTCGCATGTTGATGAAATCACGTTGAAATACGCCCCGAGCGGTTGGGGACGATGCCCTGATTCAGAAGGGATTAAGACGGTCCTCTGTGCGCCAGTTGGTTCTGGCTGGTTGGGGACGATGCCCTGATTCAGAAGGGATTAAGACGACATATTTGGAAATAGGCCTACGCAACGACGTTGGGGACGATGCCCTGATTCAGAAGGGATTAAGACGAAACCGTGAACTCATGGTATGGGCTTCTGGTTTGTTGGGGACGATGCCCTGATTCAGAAGGGATTAAGACGCTGAAAATTCTCCGGTACCTGGCGCGCAATGGTTGGGGACGATGCCCTGATTCAGAAGGGATTAAGACTTCCACGTCATCAATATCAGTCGGGGTTATTTGTTGGGGACGATGCCCTGATTCAGAAGGGATTAAGACCACACAAAATGCTCCTCGGCGGGGCGTTCCGTGTTGGGGACGATGCCCTGATTCAGAAGGGATTAAGACATGTGGCAGCGTGTAGGTAATTAGTCGCTTAAGTTGGGGACGATGCCCTGATTCAGAAGGGATTAAGACGCGCCCATAGGCCGGTAATTTTTTCGGTTTCATCGTTGGGGACGATGCCCTGATTCAGAAGGGATTAAGACCCAACCCTCCAATCTAGTCATACTGAGCTACGTTGGGGACGATGCCCTGATTCAGAAGGGATTAAGACCGTGGCCACGGTCGACAATGCCGAGCGCCTTGGTTGGGGACGATGCCCTGATTCAGAAGGGATTAAGACATAGACTCGATAGGTGTCAGGCATAGCAGCGTTGGGGACGATGCCCTGATTCAGAAGGGATTAAGACCCATATACTCGCGCATTTCGCCGGTCGTCAACGTTGGGGACGATGCCCTGATTCAGAAGGGATTAAGACGGCGCTCAATTTCCTTCTCACCGGTGGGGTGTGGTTGGGGACGATGCCCTGATTCAGAAGGGATTAAGACCTCGCGGAGGATGTCGCCTTCGGTGCGCTCGCTGGCGTTGGGGACGATGCCCTGATTCAGAAGGGATTAAGACTTCCAGCACTTGCAGATTTCGGCTTTTCTGTGTTGGGGACGATGCCCTGATTCAGAAGGGATTAAGACCGCTACCTCTCGTTTCCATTTGTGGTGCGGCTTGGTTGGGGACGATGCCCTGATTCAGAAGGGATTAAGACGTTTACCGCCTGCATGGCTTCCAGCATTTGCAGGTTGGGGACGATGCCCTGATTCAGAAGGGATTAAGACCCGCGATAAACCCTGACAGAAAACAGGCTTCCCGTTGGGGACGATGCCCTGATTCAGAAGGGATTAAGACCGGCTGGGCGTTCCAGGGCCTCGGCTAGTGCTGTTGGGGACGATGCCCTGATTCAGAAGGGATTAAGACCGCGGAGGATGTCGCCTTCGGTGCGCTCGCTGTTGGGGACGATGCCCTGATTCAGAAGGGATTAAGACTTTGACTTGCTGGCTATTTCACGCCGCGGCTCGGGTTGGGGACGATGCCCTGATTCAGAAGGGATTAAGACAGTCCTCTGTGCGCTTGTTGATTCACGCCGCCGTTGGGGACGATGCCCTGATTCAGAAGGGATTAAGACTAGTTCAATCGTTTCAGTTTTCATGTGTCAGTAGTTGGGGACGATGCCCTGATTCAGAAGGGATTAAGACCCGAGTCGTTCCAATAGACCGGTCATGGGCTCGTTGGGGACGATGCCCTGATTCAGAAGGGATTAAGACAACTAATGCCCCCTGTACCGACAGGTCGGGCGGGTTGGGGACGATGCCCTGATTCAGAAGGGATTAAGACCATCGAATTCGCGCCCTTTCAGGGCGCCGGACCGTTGGGGACGATGCCCTGATTCAGAAGGGATTAAGACGCTTCTGGCGGTTGAGTGCGTCAATCACTGCGTTGGGGACGATGCCCTGATTCAGAAGGGATTAAGACGGATCAGTTCGGCGAAGACGGGCTGACCATTGGTTGGGGACGATGCCCTGATTCAGAAGGGATTAAGACCACTAGCGTGGCGATACTACTGGCTCGAATATGGTTGGGGACGATGCCCTGATTCAGAAGGGATTAAGACATCCGGCGCTTGACCCACACGGATTTACCGGAACGTTGGGGACGATGCCCTGATTCAGAAGGGATTAAGACACCGCCGCCAACCACACTACACCTGCATTCGAGTTGGGGACGATGCCCTGATTCAGAAGGGATTAAGACGCCCACAGATGCCCCTTACCGTTGCCGGTTTTGGGTTGGGGACGATGCCCTGATTCAGAAGGGATTAAGACCTCCCCGAGATCGGTATGTCCTGGCTCGGGACCGTTGGGGACGATGCCCTGATTCAGAAGGGATTAAGACGAGCGTCTGGCCCAGCGACCAGTCCGTCATCTGTTGGGGACGATGCCCTGATGCAGAAGGGATTAAGATAGCGGCGTGACGGTGTATTCGTATCCGATCTGTTGGGGACGATGCCCTGATTCAGAAGGGATTAAGACACGGCGACAAATACACACCAGACCGCCACCGTTGGGGACGATGCCCTGGTTCGGCAGACATGAAGACCGACCGTGCCCGGCGGCCTCTGTGAGTCGCGGCTGACGGGAGTTCGAGGTGCGGCCGTTTTGAGGTTGGCTCGATATTCCAGGTCACCGGGTAGGGCATAAACTTCCGCTGTCCGTTCGCAAGCTTGCGATGCGTGATTTCGATCGGCGGCAGTGATCCAATGGGCGCCATGAAAGGGCGTCAACTCTATCTTGTTGCTTACGACATAGCCGACCCGTCTCGCCTTCGCAGGGCGCTGCATGCGGTGAAGGGTTATGCCACGGGCGGTCAGAAGTCGGTTTTCGAGTGTTTCCTCAGTGCTGCCGAGAGGTGTGCGCTTGCGGAAGAGCTGGTCGGCATTCTCGACCCCAACGAGGACGCCCTGTTCATCCTCCGGCTCGACCCGCGTGCCAGGGTGATCCCTCTCGGGATCGCGCGCGCACCGGAGGATCCACCAGTCTTCTATCACGGATAGGTTGCGCGATGGCGACTCTGTATCTCGACAATCCTGCGCTGGAACTGCGGTCCGACGGCCGTGCGCTGGCGCTGTACCGGGATGGCGCTCGCGAGAGAACCCTGCCGCTGCAGCTTCTCGATCGGGTGGTGATCCAGGGTGACGTGCGCCTGAGCGCGGGCGCGGTTGGCCGCCTGGCGGAATCGGGCGCAGCCATCCTGTTTCTTTCCAAGCGGAACAGCCGTCGTCTGGCTTCCGTTGTCGGGCCGCCGCATGCGGATGCACGCATCCGAATCGCTCACTATGCGGCCTGCACCGACGCGGAGTTCCGCGCGAAGGTGGCTACCGCTCTGTTGCGCACGAAGCTCCGGGGGCAGCAGCGACTTCTTGCGGCCTGCCTTGCGCAGCGCCCGGATCTGCGCAAGCCGTTGACTGACGGGAGGACGCGTGTCGAGCGCTGCCTCGAAACGCTGCGGGAGGGGGGCGAACCGACCGTCGAGCGAGCCATGGGCGTCGAGGGTGCGGCTGCTGCAGCCTACTTTTCCGCCCTGTCGGCAATGTTCGCTCCGGCGCTGGGATTTGGTGGCCGTAACCGCCGGCCGCCACGGGATCCGGTGAACGCAGCGCTGTCGCTGGCATACACGCTGTTGCATCACGAGGCGATCGCGGCAGCGCATGCGGCCGGTCTGGACGCCTGGCTCGGGTTCCTGCATTCGCCCGCCTACGCTCGCGAGTCACTGGCCTGCGATCTCGTCGAGCCGCTGCGCCCGCATGCGGACGCGTGGGTGCTGGCGCTCTTCAGGCAACGCGACCTGCGCCGCGAGGATTTCCGCATGGACAGAGGAACCTGCCTTCTTGGCAAGGCGGGTCGCCGACGCTTTTACGCCGAATACGAGCGTTTCGCTGTCGATCAGCGCCGGCGCCTGCGGCGGCTCTGCCGCCTTCTGGTTCGCGCCGTCCGGGAGCAGGGGGAGGAACTGTTCGATGCTGACTGCACTGAAGCCGCTGTATCTTGACGGCCAGCGACCGCAGCGCGTGAGTCTGGACGGGCCGGCACTTCGCGTGGACATGGAGGGCGCGGCACCGGGACGCTACCCGTTACGGCGGCTGTCCCGGGTCGTGGCAAGCGGCCGGGTAGAATGGGAGACGCCGGCGCTGGTGGCCTGCCTGGCGGCAGGCATCGTGGTTTCCTTTCTGGATCGCGAGGGCCAGTTGGCAGGTATCTGCATGGGGGCCCGGCGGGAGGGCATGGGGCTGTACCGGCTGCTTGAGGAGTTCGCGTACCGTCCGGACTGGCCCCGGCACTACGAGAACTGGTACGACGCCATGGAGCGGCGTTGCATTCTCGCCGTCGTTCGCAAAATGCCGGTTCGGCCGGCTGACCTGCGCCCGCGGACCGTCCGCCAGGCATGCCGCGAGACGATGCGGTCGCTGGCTTCCGGCCGCGTCGTGGACAGGGTGTGCGGCTATCTGGAAGCTGCCCTTGCAGCCTGCGCCGTGCGCGCCGCCCGGGATGCCGGTATCACGCCGGGCCTGCTGGTGGACGAGGCGACCGGACATGCGCTGCTCCGGGATCTGGGATGCCTTGCCGCCTGGCGGGCGCAGCCGCTCGCCTACCGCGTTGTCAGGGCGCACGAGGACAGCCTGCCACCGCAACGTCGCGTCCTTGCGGAAATTGCCGAGGCACACGCCAACGCCTGCACAAGGCTGACCCACGAACTGCTGGGCCGGCTCGAACAGCGTATTTCGGAGCTTTGCGTGGACGGCGGGGCCGCATGAGCGGGGCGCTCAGGGAATTGCGCTTCTGCTTCGGTCGTGACGCGTGGCTGGTGTGCTACGACATCACTGATCCACGCCGGCTGGGCCGGATTCATGGTTTCATGAAGCGGTACGCGATGCCGGTCCAGTATTCGGTGTTTCTGGGCTGGTTCCCCGGCCAGCGGCTGGCCCACATCATCGATGGTCTGGTGGCGCGCATGGAAGTACGGCGCGACGATATCCGCTGCTATCGTCTTCCGGCGGAGGCGGTTCTGGGCTTGATCGGGCGGGACTGGATGCCCGCGGGCGCAACCCTGTTGCGGGGGGAGGGGACATCCGACAGTTCTGCGCGTGTCTTCGTCGCTTCCGGTCACGCTGGCGTCGGCGGTCGGGCGCGGAGCGAGCAGGCACCATGATCCAGGACAGCGAAGAGCAGGGGCGGGCGACGGAGGCCATCAAGTGATACGGGTGTCGCGGCCCCGGCGTCGGAACGCTCCCGAATGGTGCGGGTCTCCGGGCCAGGCCAGTATGAAGCAGCCACTGCGCAGCCTGGGCCGGATCACAGAGGCTTCCGGCGCATGGCTGGTGGCGTGGCGGTTCAGGCGACCTCGCCCGAGAAATCGTAGCTGAGCGTTTCGCTCGGTTCCTGCAGGAAGTTGCCCTGGATATAGTTGATGCCGCTCTGCCAGAGCACGGCCAGGCTGTGGGCA
>JALWTH010000217.1 GCA_027082975.1 Paracoccaceae bacterium
GGGCAGGGGCAGGACGGGTCGCTGGAGTGCCGCGGGGCAGCGCGGCGCCGCAAACCACAGGGAGGGCGCGATGCGCATTTTGGCCTATATCGTCGCCGCCCTGATCGGGGTCGGGCTGGCGGGGCATTATTATCCCAGGGACAACCTGATACAGGTGGCGGGCTTCGTCGGCGCGCCGGCGCTGCTCTGGGGCGCGCTGCGGCTGGCCGACCGGGCCCGGCGCGCCCTGGTCGAGGCGATGCTCTCGGGCCGGATCAGAAACCGCCTGCCGGTGCAGGCGGTCCGGCGCGCTGAGGGCAATGGCGAGGATATCAGCTGGTTCGTGATCGCCTCGGGCTATGCGGGCTTCACCCCCGGCCCCACGGCCGGGAGCGAAACGGGGGGCGACGACCACCATCTGAGCGGCGACAATGCCGGCCACGGCCAGCATGACCACCACGACAGCGGCGATTTCGGCGGGCACGACGACTGAGCGCGCGGCTTTTCGGCTTGGCAGCGCGGCGCCGGGCTGTTAGAAGGCGGCCATGAACCGCACTGTCTGCATCATTATCCGCTGCATTACCCGCTGACACGTCAGGCGGGCCGGTTCAACCTTTCCTCACGGATCAGTTCTGGCAGGCCCGCCCGGCAAGCCCGCGCGCGAGGAGGCCATGACCAAGATCACGCTTTACAACACGAAAGCCCGCGAAAAGCAGGTCTTTACCCCGATCGACCCCATGCGCGTGCGCATGTATGTCTGCGGCCCCACGGTCTATGACCGCGCGCATCTGGGCAATGCGCGGCCCGTGGTGGTGTTTGACGTGCTCTATCGCCTGCTGCGCCATGTCTATGGGCCGGAGCATGTGACCTATGTGCGCAATTTCACCGATGTGGACGACAAGATTATTGCACGCGCCAATGAGACCGGGCGCGAGATTGGCGACATTACCCGCGAAACCACGCAATGGTTCCTCGACGACATGCGCGCTTTGGGGGCGCTGGACCCGAACCATATGCCGCGGGCGACCGAATACATCAACGCCATGCAGGCGATGATCGGCGCGTTGATCGACAAGGGCCATGCTTACGCGGCCGAGGGCCATGTGCTGTTCGCGGTGGAAAGCTATGCCCGCTACGGGGCGCTTTCCGGCCGCTCGGTGGGGGACATGATCGCCGGCGCGCGGGTGGAGGTCGCGCCCTACAAGCGCAATCCGATGGATTTCGTGCTGTGGAAGCCATCCACCCCCGAGCAACCCGGCTGGGAGAGCCCCTGGGGGCGCGGCCGGCCGGGCTGGCATATCGAATGCTCGGCCATGTCCTACGAGCTTCTGGGGGCGCGTTTCGATATCCACGGCGGCGGCAATGACCTGACCTTCCCGCACCATGAGAACGAGATTGCGCAAAGCTGCTGCGCGCACCCGGCGCAGGAAGGTGAAGAATGCTTTGCAAGCTATTGGCTTCACAACGAAATGTTGCAGGTCGAGGGGCGGAAGATGTCGAAGTCCCTGGGCAATTTCTTCACCGTGCATGACCTTCTGGAACAGGGCGTGCCGGGCGAGGTGATCCGATTCGTGTTCCTCTCTACGCATTATCGCAAGCCGATGGACTGGACCGAAAAGAAGCGCCGCGCGGCGGAGGCGACCCTGCGCAAGTGGCGCGCGCTGGTCAGGGGGGTGGAGGCGACGCAGGTGGACGGTCGCGCGCTCGCCGCGCTCGCCGATGACCTCAACACCGCCGGCGCGCTTGCCCGCCTGCACGAGCTTGCCGCGGCGGGCGAGGCCGGCGCGCTCAAAGCCACGGCGGCGCTGCTGGGCCTGCTCGAAGAGGGGCAGGGGGGCTGGGCCGAAGCGGCCTCGGCGGATCTCTCGCCCCTGGCCGAGCGGCTTGCGGCCCTGCGCGCGCAGGCGATGGAGAGCAAGGATTTCTCGGCCGTGGACGCGATGAAAGCGGCGCTGCTGGCCGCCGGAATCGAGGTGCGGATGTCGCGCGAGGGGGTGGAGCTGGTGGCGGGCCCCGATTTCGACCCCGAGAAGCTGGAGGGGCTCACATGATGACGCAGGAACAACAGAGGGCAGGGCCCGGCCGCGGGCGGGCGAGAAGCGCCCGCCCGGGGGGGCGGCCGGGCGCTGCCCGTGTCGCAAGCGCCACGGGCAAGGGGAATAGCTGAATGGAACGCCTTTACATCTACGACACCACCCTGCGCGACGGCCAGCAGAGCCAGGGGGTGCAGTTCTCGGTGGCTGAAAAGGTCGAGATCGCCCGGGCGCTGGATGCTTTGGGGGTCGATTACATCGAGGGCGGCTGGCCCGGGGCCAACCCGACCGACAGCGAGTTTTTCGACAGCCGTCCCGAGACGGGCGCGACCTTCACCGCCTTTGGCATGACCAGGCGCGCCGGGCGCTCGGCCGAGAATGACGCGGTGCTGGCCGCGGTGATGAATGCGGGCACCCCGGCGGTCTGTCTGGTCGGCAAGTCCCATGATTTCCATGTGGAAAAGGCGCTGGGGATCGCCCTTGAGGAGAACTTGGAGAATATATCACAAAGCATTGAATATGTGTCAAAAAGCCGTGAAGCGCTTTTTGATGCCGAGCATTTCTTTGATGGCTGGAAGGCCAACCCGGACTACGCGCTCGCCACGCTCAAGGCCGCGCTTGAGGCCGGCGCGCGCTGGATCGTGCTGTGCGACACCAATGGCGGCACGCTGCCCGGCGAGATCGGCCGCATCACCGGCGAGGTGATCGCCGCCGGCATCCCTGGCGAGCGGCTCGGCATCCACTGCCACGACGATACCGGCAATGCTCTGGCCGGCAGCCTTGCCGCGATCGAGGCCGGGGCGCGCCAGGTGCAGGGCACATTGAACGGCCTTGGCGAGCGCTGCGGCAATGCAAACCTCACCAGCCTGATCCCGACGCTTTTGCTGAAAGAGCCCTATGCCAGCCGCTTCGAGACCGGCATTTCCGAAGAAGCCCTGCGCGGGCTCACGCGGCTTTCGCGCCAGCTTGACGATATCCTCAATCGCGTGCCCCTGCGCAGCGCTCCCTATGTGGGCGCCAGCGCCTTTGCCCACAAGGCGGGGCTGCATGCCTCCGCCATTCTCAAGGATCCCGCCACCTACGAGCATGTGCCCCCCGAGCGCGTCGGCAATCAGCGCATCGTGCCGATGAGCAACCAGGCGGGGCAATCGAACCTGCGCGCGCGGCTCGCCGAGGCGGGTATCGCGGTGGAGCGGGGCGACCCGGCCCTTGCGCGCATTCTCGAAGAGGTCAAGCGGCGCGAGGATCAGGGCTATGCCTATGACAGCGCCCAGGCGAGCTTCGAGCTGGTGGCGCTGGAGGCGCTCGGCCGGCTGCCGCGCTTCTTCGAGGTCAAACGCTACCGGGTGACGGTGGAGCGCCGGCGCAACAAGTATAATCGCGAGGTCACCCTCTCCGAGGCGGTGGTGGTGGTCAGGGTCGGCGGCGAGAAGAAGCTCAGCGTCTCCGAGAGCATGGACGATTCCGGCCAGGACCGCGGCCCGGTCAACGCGCTCGCCCGGGCGCTGGCCAAGGATCTCGGCCCCTGGCAGGACATCATCGACGACATGCGGCTGGTGGACTTCAAGGTGCGCATCACCCAGGGCGGCACCGAGGCGGTGACCCGCGTGATCATCGACAGCGAAGACGGCGAGGGCCGGCGCTGGTCCACGGTCGGGGTCAGCCCGAACATCGTGGACGCCTCCTTTCAGGCGCTGCTGGATGCGATCAACTGGAAGCTGGTGCGCGATGCGGGCGCGGGGGGCGTGACCGGGGCGCGCTCCGGCGGGTAGGCCTGTCAGGCCGGGAGGGGGCGCGCCGGAGCGCGCGCGATCCGGCACAGGTGGTGGCGAATGGGGCCTTGGCGGGGGAGGGCGCCTGCGACCCCCGGAAGGTCGCTTTTTGCATCTTTTGCACCGATTCGCCCCTGCCGACTTTCACGCCGCTCCGGCCCCGATTTTTCGCGAAAATCGCCCCGCCCGCCAGGGCGCAGGCCGGGCGAAAACCTGCCCGGCGCCGAAGTGCCGTTTGCGAAGGCAGCGCTCCGGCGGCCCCGTTCGCACCGTCACCGTCACGGCCCCCTCCCACGGCGACACCCTGCCGGCTTGACAACCGCCCCCGCGCCGCCACTTTAGCCGCACGCGAACCGGACGAGGAGACCGCCATGAACCCCCAGGCCTTTCTGACCCTGCACCGCAACCTGCCGCGCGAGGGGCCGGGCGAGCCGGCCGATATCGAGTGGCTGGGTCGCCAGATCAGCCTGCCCGAGGGGGCGCGCATCTGCGACAATGCCTGCGGGCCGGGGGCCGATATCGGCCCGCTTCTGGCGCTCGCGCCCGGCGCCCATGTAACGGCGATCGACATCAACCCGCAGTTTCTGGGCCAGGCGGCCGAGCAATGGGGCGAGGATCCGCGGGTCGACCTGCTCATGGGCGACATGCGCGATCCGGGCGGGCCTTATGATCTGATCTGGTGCGCGGGGGGCGTCTACATGCTCGGCGTGCGCGAGGCGCTGGAGATGTGGAAGCCGAGCCTCGCCGAGGGCGGGGTGGTGGCCTTTTCCGAGCCCTGCTATTTCAAGTATCCGCCCGATAGCGAGGTGGTCGAGATCTGGGCCGATTATCCGCAGATGAGCGGCGAAGAGGGGGTCGGTGCGCGGGTGCGCGCGGCGGGCTACGAGACGATTGCCACCCGCCGGCTTTCCGACGACGCCTGGCGCGCCTATTACAAGCCGCTGATGGCGCGGATGGAAGAGCTTTACGAGGATGCCGATGACGACCTGCGCGAGGTGCTGATAGCGCACGCCGCCGAGATCAAGGCCTGGGACGAATATGGCGACGATTTCGGCTATCTGCTGAGCGTGGTGCGCCCGCGCGCCGATGGATAGGGGCAAGGCAAGGGCGGGCC
>JALWTH010000218.1 GCA_027082975.1 Paracoccaceae bacterium
CAGGATAGGGCCTGAGCCTACGATGTACCCGTGGAACTGGTCCAGCGGCAGATCGCGCGCGAAAGCACCCACCGGCCCGGCGCACGCAACGGCCCTTACTATGGGCTCATGCAGATCCTGCCCGAAACCGCCCGCACCATGGGCTTCACCGGGCGGCCCGAAGAGTTGCTGGACCCGGAGACAAACCTCAAATACGCTGTCAGATATCTGCGCGGCGCATGGATCGTCTCCGGCGGCGACATGGACGCGGCGATGAAATGGTACACGCGCGGCTATTATTACGAGGCCAGGCGCCTGGGATTGCTGGAGGAAACCGGGCTGAAGTGAGACGACCCCGCCATATCCATATCCGCGCCCTTGCCGTGCTCGCGGCCCTTGCGGCGCTGGCGGGCTGCGCCTATCTCGCCCTGCGCCCCGTGGACCTGTCCCGCTGGCAGCAGGAAGGCGCCGGGCGCTGGACGGTGCGTGGCACGGATACCGGCAATGACAGCGTGGTGCAGAGCGAAAACGCCAATCCCGGCCTGTTCTTCGACCCGGCCGATCAGGGCGGCGGGCGGCTCTACCGCATCACCATCCGGGTGGATGACGGCTCGGACGACGATTTCATCGGCTTCGTGCTGGGCTACCAGGCGGGAGAGCTGACCGGCGAACCGGCCGACGAAGCCGGCGCCGGGGCGATCGGGGCGCGCCCGGACTTCCTGCTGATCGACTGGAAACGCGCCGATCAGGATTACATGGATCTCGGCATGGCCCGGGCCGGGCTGGCGCTGTCGCGGGTCACGGCGCCCCTGCGCGAATCGCCGGGCGCCTGGGCGCACGATCCCGCCGACGGGGTGCGCGAGCTTGCCCGCGCCGCAACCCTGGGGCGCAGCGGCTGGGAGCCCGGGCGCGACTACCTGTTCGAGATCCGCTATACTTCCCACAGCCTGTCGGTCAGGGTGGACGGGATCGAGGAGATACGCTACCGCACGGAAACCGGCACCCTGCCCGAAGGCGGCTTCGGCTTCTACAATTACTCCCAGCCCGCGGTCACCTATTCGGGCGTGGCCGCGCAGAGGCTTTCGCCCCTGCCCTGGTGGGCGCTCGCCCTGCTGCTGCTCGCCGCCCTGCTGCTCGCCGCTGCCGCCGCGCGCCGCGCCGCGCGTCGCCGGCAGGAAAGCGGCGACGGCACAGGCAGTGACGGCGCTGGCAGTGGCGACGGTGGAAGTGGCAACGGTGGCCAAGGCGATGGGGCCGCCGACGCCACGTCGCCCTGATCAGCGGCGGAAGGTCTCCAGATACAGGCGCGCATCGCAGACGCTGCCGTCATGGGTGCCCACCCAGATATCCATCCAGCCATTGGAGGGGCGCGTCAGCAGGATGGTGGCATCCAGATTGCCCGCATCGTCGTCGTCATAATACCAGTTCGCCGCGCCGGTATTGATCAGCAGGATCGAATCGCAGGCGCTGCGCACGGTGAAGCGGATCTTGTAGCGGCCCATGCCGTGCAGCTTGATCGAGAAATCCGGCGCCCGGGTCACATAGCCCCGCCCCCGGTCCGAGCCGAAGCGGATGCCGCAGCCGGTAATGGACTGATCGCCGCCGGCGCGCAGATCCACATATTGCCCGCCAACGAGGTCGGCGCCGTTGAGCTCGTAAGTATCGCCGTAGAGATTGTAATCGGGACAGGCCTGGGCAGCCGGTCCGATGAAAAGCGCGGCCAGCGCCGCCAGAACAAAACGCTTTTTCATATCACCCTCCTTAAGCTATCCCTCCGCGGGCGACGTTACCCCTATCCGCCGGAGGTGGCAAACCCAGTTTGCATATCCCGCCTGCGGCACCCACTCCAGGCCAGCACCGGGTGATTCTGCATGGGCGGGCTGGCCCCTTTCCGGCGGGATGAACGCATGGCAGGATGCGAAAAGGAGCCAGGCTCAGGCCCCATCAATCCCACGCTCACAGCCGCGCATCCAGCCGGGAAGAACCGCTTCTTCGGCCTCCGGTCGGCCGGTCGCAATAGCAGGATTCCGGTTTTCCGGTTTTCCGGTTTTCCGGTTTTCCGGTTTTCCGGTTTTCCGGTTTTCCGGTTTTCCGGTTTTCCGGTTTTCCGGTTTTCCGGTTTTCCGGTTTTCCGGTTTTCCGGTGAAAGCCGGAATCCGGATCGATAACCGTGTCAAGTGCAAAATGCCCCCTGCCAGCCACGCAAGTCCCGCCCCGGCCGCGTGCGGGAACAAAAGTCTGGACAAATCGTTTGTATGCACCCAATCTGGAGCCAGAAACACAAGGCCGGCAAACGGCCAGAACCGCTTTCAGGGAGATCGCACATGTCACGCAAACAGCCCAGCCCCACCCTTTCGCGCCGCAAGGTCCTGACCGGCATGGCCGCCACCAGCCTCGCCGCCTCGGCGCTCCCCGGCCATCTCTACGGCGCCACCGATGCGCCGATAAAGATCGGCTTTCAGGTCCACCGCACCGGCATCGGCGCCGCCTACGGGCGCTGGTACGACCGCACCACCAGCGCCGCGGCGCGGGTGATCAACGAGGCCGGCGGCATCAATGGCCGACCGGTCGAGATCATCGCCGAAGACGACGGCACCGATCCCAAGCGCGGCGCGGAAGTGCTGGAGAAATTCGCCAATCAGCATGGCTGCGACATCGCCTTCGGCACCCTGTTCAGCCATGTGGTGATCGGCTCGGCGCCGCGGGCGGGCGAGCTGAAGCTGCCCTATTTCGTGGTCTCCGAGGGTCACCACGTCGCCTCCGGGATGCTCAACCGCTGGACCATCCAGCCCGGCATTACCGACGTCAAGAGCCAGGTCCAGGCCATGGCGCCCTTTGTCGCCGAGAATCTCGGCAAGAAGGTCACCATGATCTACCCCGATTTCGCCTTTGGCCATGACCACCGCGATTTCTTTTCCGCAGCGATCGAAAAGCAGGGCGGGAAGGTGGTGGCCAAGATCGCCATTCCGCCCACCGAGACCAGCTTCACCCGCTATTTCCCGCAGATCCCGCGCGATACCGAGGTGATCTATCACGTCATGGTCGGCCCGGCGGTGCTGACCTTCGTCAAGGAGATGGGCGAGTTTTTCGGCCCCGCGCATCCCGAGATCTTCGGCTTCATCGATTCGCTCGAAGCGGTGGACCTGGCCACGCCGGGGCTCGAATTCCTCGAAGGCAGCCATTTCTGGGAGGGGATGCCGCGCTATGTGCAGCCCGACCAGCCCGAATATGTGGACTTCTACCGCCAGCAGGTGGGGCTCGACGATAACGGCGCTTCCGTGGACGACCCCAGGGACGTGGCCACCATGGCCCACATGTTCGGCTGCTGGGAGACTCTGCATGTGATCAAGGACGCCATGGAAGCGGCGGGCTATCGCGGCCCCGCGGACCGCGCCGCGCTGATCGAGGCGGTCGAAGCGATGGGCGACATGCCTGCGGGCCGCGCCCATCCGCAGGGACCGAAAGTGTTCAACGGCAGGACCCACCAGGTCTTTGGCGTGCAATATATCAGCCAGGTCGCGGGCGGGCGGCTGGAGGTGAAGCATGTCACCTCGATCGAGGACGGCCTGTATCCGGACGAGGTGGATTACACCAGCCAGAGCTTCTGAGGGGCTGAAACAGGGGCGCCCCGTTCTTTGTGCAATGGATGAAGAACGGGGCGCAATCCACGGATAACAGGCGATAAATGGAATTCGGACCCCACCTGATACTGGCCATGCTGGAAGGGCTCGTGCAGGCCAGCGTGCTGACCCTGACCGCGCTCGGCCTGTCGCTGGTCTTTGGCGTGATGCGGGTGGTCAACGTGGCCCATGGCGAATTCTTCATGCTCGGCGCGGTGCTGGCATGGTGGATCACCGCGCTTGCGGGCGGGCCGCCGGCGCTGGGATTCGTGCTGGCGCTGATCGGCGCGCCGCTCGCGGTGGGGCTGCTGGCGGCGGCGGCCGACTGGCTGGTGCTCCGGCGCATCGACTACGACCCGGAGCGCACCATCGTCGCCACGATCGGCCTGCTCTACATCCTCCAGCAGGGGGTGCTGATGACCTACGGCCCCGAGGCCCGCCCGGTCGCGCCGCCCTTCAACCACCGGCTGGCGATCCCGTGGTTCGAATGGGGCGCGGAGGGGCTCGAATTCTACTTTCCCTGGGGGCTTTCGACCACTTCCTACAAGCTGTTCGTGGTGGCCGCGGCGCTCGCGGTGGGGCTGGGGCTCTGGGCGGTGATGGTGCGCAGCCGGCTGGGGCTGGTGCTGCGCGCAACGCAAGCCGACAGCGAAACCGCCCAGGCCTTCGGCGTGCCGGTGGAGCGGGTCTATGCGCTGGTCTTCGGCATCGGCGCGGCGCTGGCAGCGCTCGGCGCGGTGCTGGTGGTGCCGATCCGGCAGGCCCATTACCTGATGGGGGGCGATCCGCTGCTGCTCTCCTTCATCGTGGTGATCATCGGCGGGCTCGGCAGCCTGCGCGGCACGGTGCTGGCCGCCGTACTGATCGGCATGAGCGACGGGATCATCTCGGTCTTCTTCTCGCCGACGCTTGCCAAGATCCTCGCCACCCTGCTGGTGGCGCTGGTGCTGGTCTACCGCCCGCAGGGGCTGTTCGGAAAGGCGCGCGCATGAGCCGGGCGCTGCTCCTCCATGGCGGCCTCATCGCCCTGCTCTTCGGGCTGAATTTCGCCCTGCCGGCCTATCACCACGGGGTGCTGGCGCGGGTGATGGTGATGGCGGTCTTTGCCATGGGCTACAACGTGATGTTCGGGATGGCGGGGCTGTTGAGCCTGGGCCATGCGATGTTCTTTGCCGCCGGCATGTACGGGGCCGGGCTGGCGGTGAAGCTGGCGGGGCTGGGCGTGGGGGCGGCCTTTGGCCTCGGCGTGGCGGCGGCGGCGGTGCTGGCGCTGG
>JALWTH010000219.1 GCA_027082975.1 Paracoccaceae bacterium
GTGCATGGGAGCGCCGGCAAGCGGCTGGTCGGCGGTGCTGAGCCGGGCCGCGCCAAAGATCCTGAAGCTGCAGGTCACCGGCGGCTCCACCTCGACCATCGACGCCTTTGACAAGATGCGCTACGCCGGCGCGGCGGCGCGGCTCGCGCTGCTGCAGGCGGCGGCCGAGCGGCTGGGCGTGGCCGTCGCGCAGCTCGACACCGAGCCCGGATTTGTCGTCGCCCCGGATGGGCAGAAGCTCGCCTATACCGACCTCGCCGAGGCCGCCGCGCGCTTTGCGCCGGCCCGCCGCCCGGCCCTGAAGCCGCGCGAAAAGTGGCGCCTGCTGGGCAGGAGCCTGCCGCGCCTCGACCAGAAGGCCAAGGCCACGGGCACCGCGACCTTTGGCATGGATGTGCGCCTTGAGGGGATGAAATTCGCCTCGCTCAGGATGAATCCGCGCCTGGGCGGCGAGATGCCGGGCTTTGACGCCAGCCGGGCCGAAAACATGCCGGGCGTGGAAAAGATCGTCGATCTCGGCCGCGGCGTGGCGGTCATCGCGACCAATAGCTGGCTCGCCATGCAGGCGGTGAACGCGATCGAGGTGGATTGGGGAGAAGCCCCCTACCCCGCTGATACCAAAGCGATTTTCGAGCGGATCGAAGCGGCGTTTGAAGACGCGCCCAATATCACCGCGCGCGATGACGGCGACATCGCCGAGGCCAGCGGGGCCGAATTCAGCGCCGGGTACCGCGCCCCCTATCTGGCCCATGCGACCATGGAGGTGATGAATTCCACCGCGCTTTTCACCGGCGACGCGCTGGAAATCTGGTCGCCCAACCAGTCGCCCGTGCAGGCGCAAAAGGAGGCCGCGCGCGCGGTCGGCCTCGGTACCGATGCGGTCACGCTGCACACCACCCTGATGGGCGGGGGGTTCGGCCGGCGCGCCAATGTCGAATTCGCCGCCCTCGCCGCGCGCATCGCCCAGGCCATGCCCGGCGTGCCGGTCCAGACCATCTGGAGCCGCGAAGAGGACATGCGCCACGATTACTACCGCCCCGGCGCCGTCGCCCGCCTCAGCGCCCGCCTGCAGGGCAGCCCGCCCCGCCCGGTGGCGCTCCAGGCGCGCCTCGCCGCGCCCTCGATCATGGCCCAAATGGCAAGCGCGCAGGTCGGCCTCGCGCTCTCGCCCCCCGACCGCACCATCTGCGAGGGCCTCGCCGACCAGCCCTACGGGATCGCGCATTTCCACGTCACCGGCCACGCCGCCGATGTCGCCATCCCGGTGGGCTTCTGGCGCTCGGTGGGCAATTCGCAAAACGCGTTCTTCCTCGAAAGCTTCATCGACGAACTGGCCCGCGAGGCCGGGGCCGACCCGCTCGAATACCGGCTGTCCCTGATCCGGCCCGAACACGCAGTCAGCGCGCAAGTACTTGAAAACGTGCGCGAATTGTCCGGTTGGAGCGGACAGACCCAGGCCGGGACCGGCCGCGGCGTGGCCTTCACCTATGCGTTCGGAAGCCCCGTTGCCGAAGTGGTGGAGGTGGTGGAAGAAGACGGGCTGATCCGCCTCGCCAATGTCTGGATCGCCGCCGACCTGGGCACCGTTCTGGACCCGCGCAATGTCGAGGCGCAGCTGACCGGCGGCGCGATTTTCGGCCTCAGCGCGGCGATACATGGCGAGATCACCTTTGCCGGCGGCGAGGTGGAGCAGGAGAATTTCCCCGACTACGACGCCCTGCGGATGCCCGCCACGCCGCGCTTTCACGTCGCGCTCAGCGAGCATAACCGGCGCCTCGGCGGGGCGGGCGAGATCGGCACGCCCCCCGCCGCCCCGGCCCTGGCCAACGCGCTGTTTGACCTCACCGGCAGGCGGGCGCGCAGCCTGCCGCTGGCCGGGCAGTTTGACTTCTACGGTTAGGCTCAGGACCCATCAATCCCACGTTCACAGTCCGGCAGATTTGTTTCCCGAACAGGCGCAAGACCGCAGGAATAGTGGCCGTTCGCCGGGAAAACCGTCCACTGGAAGGTTTTCTTTTCCGGCTCACTTCAAGGTCTTGCAACGCATTCAGGGAGAAAATCCGCCTGAGCCCTGCGGGCGGTGCAGGCGCGGGATTAATGGGTCCTGAGCCTGCACCCCCCTTTCATCTTGGCTCAAATACTCCCGCCGGAGGCACGATTTTTCTGCGAAAAATCGGTACGCGCGCAGCGCGCCCCCGAATCGGAAAATCCGGCCGGATTTTCGCTTTTCGCAGGCCTCGCTGCGCTCGGCCCCGCCAGCCTTCGGCGGGCTCAGCCGGCCCTGGCCGCCTGTTCCTGCCGCGCGGTTCTGAAGGCCGAAAGCTCCTCGGCCACCAGAAAGGCAAGCTCCAGCGACTGGCTGGCATTCAGGCGCGGATCGCACGCGGTGTGGTAGCGGTCCGACAGGTCCTCTTCCTTGACCGCGCGCACGCCGCCGGTGCATTCGGTCACATCCGCCCCGGTCATCTCGAAATGCACACCGCCCGGGATCGTCCCCTCGGCCTTGTGAATGGCGAAGAATTCCTGCACCTCGCGCAGCACCGCCTCGAAGGGCCGGGTCTTGAAGCCGCTCGCGGACTTGATCGTGTTGCCGTGCATGGCATCGCAGGTCCAGACCACATTGGCCCCCTCTTCCTCGACCGCGCGGATGAGGCGGGGCAGGTGATCGCCCACCTTGCCGGCGCCAAAGCGCGAAATCAGGGTGAGGCGGCCGGGCTCGTTCTCCGGGTTCAGCTTTTCGATCAGCCGCTTGAGGTCGTCCACCTCCATGGTCGGCCCGCATTTGAGCCCGATCGGGTTCAGCACCCCGCGGGCGAATTCCACATGCGCCCCGTCCGGCTGGCGGGTGCGGTCGCCGATCCAGACCATGTGCGCCGAACCCGCGAGCCAGTTGCCCGAGGTCGAGTCGAGCCGGGTCAGGGCCTCTTCGTATTCGAGCAGCAGCGCTTCGTGGGAAGTGTAGAAGCTCACGGTCCTGAGCGCCGTGGAGCGGTCCGAGCGGATGCCGGCCGCGCGCATGAAATCGAGCGTGTCGCTGATCCGGTCGGCCATGGCGCGGTAGCGCTCGGCCTTTTCGCCGGCGGTGAAGCCCAGCGTCCAGCTATGGACCTGGTGCACATCCGCATAGCCGCCGGTGGAAAAGGCGCGGATCAGGTTCAGCGTGCCCGCGGCCTGGGTATAGGCCTGAAGCATCCGCTCCGGGTCCGGCACCCGGGCCTGGGCGCTGAAGGCGAGGTCGTTGATGATGTCGCCGCGATAGCTGGGCAGTTCCACGCCGTCGATCACCTCGGTGGGCGCCGAGCGCGGCTTGGCGAACTGGCCGGCGATGCGCCCGACCTTGATCACCGGCACCTTGGCGCCATAGGTGAGCACCATCGCCATCTGCAGCATCACCTTGAAGGTATCGCGGATCGCATCGGCGCTGAAGGCGGCAAAGCTCTCGGCGCAATCGCCCCCCTGCAGCAGAAAGGCCTCGCCGCGCGCCGCCTTGCCGAGCTCGGCCTTGAGCTTGCGCGCTTCGCCGGCAAAGACCAGCGGCGGATAGGAGGCAAGCTTTTCCTCGACCCGGCGCAGCGCCTCGGCATCGGTATAGTCGGGCATCTGCACCCGGGGTTTCGCGCGCCAGCTGTCTTTTGCCCAGTCGTTCATCGCTTGCTCCATGGTTCGGGGCGCCGGCCCCGGGGCCGGGGCTCGGGCGGCACTGTCAGCCTCCCGCTATAGCATCTGTGGGCGAGAGTGCAAACGTATCCGGAGAAGCCGGATGCCGGAAAACTGGAAAACTGGAAAACTCAAAAACCGGAAAACCGGAAAACTTACACGCCAAAGGTCCACCGCAGGCCGAGGCGCCGGATCGGGGCTTGATCGGGAGAGAAAAAGCTGATCCCGTCCTTACGCAGGATCACGATGTCACCCGGGCGAATCAGCAGATGACCAGCCGCCGCGCCACAGCTCCAAGGCCCCCCACGGCCCCGCCGCCCGCTCCGCCCCCTGAGCGCGCGCGGCGCTTCGTCTTCGTTCTGATGCGCGAATTCACCCTGCTGAGCTTCGCCGGCGCGCTGGACGCGCTCAGGCTCGCCAATCTGCACCTGGGCCGGCGCGTCTATGAATGGCGGCTGCTGAGCGAAGACGGCGGGCAGGCGGTCAGTTCGGCCGGGGTCGCGTTCGACGTTGACGGCGGGCTGGAGGAGCTGCACCGCGACGATACCGCGATCCTGTGCGGCGGGCTCAACATCCAGCAGAACACCAGCCAGAAGCTGATCGCCTGGCTGCGCCGAGAAGCGCGCAAGGGGGTGGAGATCGGCGCGATCTGCACCGCCGCCCATGTGCTGGCCAGGGCCGGCCTGCTGGACGGAAAGCGCGCCACGATCCACTGGGAAAACCACGATGCCATGGCCGAGGAATTTGACGCGATCGACCTTTCCAAGGCGGTGTTCGTGATCGACGGCAACCGGCTCACCAGCGCCGGGGGCACCGCCTCGATCGACATGATGCTGAAGATCATCGCCCGCGACCACGGCGAGGAGGTGGCCAATGCGGTGGCCGACCAGCAGATCTATACCGCCATTCGCACCGACCGCGACAGCCAGCGCCTGTCGGTGCCCACCCGCATCGGCGTGCGCCACCCGAAGCTGGCGGCGGTGATCGAGATGATGGAGGCCAATATCGAGGAGCCCATGAGCCCTTCGGCGCTGGCCCGAGAGGTGGGCATGTCCACGCGCCAGCTCGAGCGCCTGTTTCGCCGCTATCTCGACCGCTCGCCCAAGCGCTACTACATGGAACTGCGCCTGCACAAGGCGCGCAACCTGCTGATGCAGACCGACATGAGCGTGATCAACGTGGCGCTGGCCTGCGGCTTTGCCAGCCCCTCGCAT
>JALWTH010000220.1 GCA_027082975.1 Paracoccaceae bacterium
CCACATCCGCCCCCGGCACCGCCGCGGGGCCTCCGGCCACGGCGGCGCGGAAGGGCCGGCGCCGCCGCCGATGAACAGCAGGGTGCCCGGGTCCACCGGCAGGCCGAAATGCACGAGCCGCCCCCCGGCGGCGGCAAGCGCTGCGGGGGCGATGTCGGCGCGGTCGGAGGTGGCGCTGTCGGTGAGGATGAACAGCACCTCGCCCGGCGCCTCGGCCAGGGCGGCAGCGAGGGCCTCGATGCGGTGGGCGGTGCGCGCGTGGTGGATCAGGCGCGCGCCGAAGCGCCCAAGGCGGGCGGCGAGCGCGCGCCGGCCCTTCTCGGCGAGCTTGTCGCTGGCGGTGGTCTGGATCAGCGCGGCGGTCGTGAGGCGGGGCGGATGCAGGGCGAGCGCGCCGCGCGCCGCCGCGCAGGCGCGCGCAAGGGCCGCCTCGCCCACCGCGTAGGAGATGATCTTGACCGTGGCGAGCAACCGGCCCGGCGCGGCCTCGGCCCATTCGGGGAGCGTCGCCAGCGTGATCATCGGATCGGTGCGGTTGAGCGCGTCCACCTGCGCGCGCGCCACTTCGAGCACGCCCGCGCTTTCGGCGACGAGGTTCACCCGCCCGCCGGTCGCGCGCGCGCGCCTCAGCCCCGGCGCGGCCAGCGCTTCGGCAAGGCGGCGGGCGGCTTCGTCCTCATGCACGTCGCCCGCTTCGAGCCGGGCCACCACCACGCTCTGCACCCCGGAGCGGGCGAGGGCGGCGAGGTGTTTCTCATGCAATATCAGACCCTTGCGCAGGCGCCCCTCGGGCAAGGGGTGGGAATGGGCGAGGATCGCACCCGCCGCCTCGCCCAGGGGCACGGGGCCGAATTTCATGCCCCCCGCCTCAGCGCCCGGGTCAGCTCGGCCAGGGTGCTGATGGCGATCTCCGCCGGGCTCCGCGCGCCGATATCAAGGCCGATCGGCGCATGGATGCGGGCGATCTCATCGGCGCTGAACCCGGCGACCGTGAGCCGCTCGACACGCCGCGCATGGGTGCGCCTCGAGCCCAGCGCGCCGATGTAATAGGCGGGCGAGCGCAGGGCCGCGATCAGGCCGGGATCGTCGATCTTGGGGTCATGGGAAAAGGTGACCAGCGCCGAGCGGGCGTCGAGCGGCGGTTCGTCTGCCAGCACGTCGTCGGCATAATCCTCGCGGATATCGGTGCCGGGGAAGCGCTCGGGCGTGGCGAAGGTCGCGCGCGGGTCGATCAGGGTGACGTCATGGCCCGCCAGCTGCGCCATGGGGATCAGCGCCTGGGCGATATGCACCGCGCCCACCACATAGAGGCGCAGGGGCGGGTTGTGGATGGAGATGAAGGTGGCGCCATCCTCGCCAAAGCCGGAGCGGTCGGCGCGAAAGCGCTCGGGGTGCGCCTCGGGGCCTTCGAGGCGGCGCTGCCAGCGGGCGGTATCGACCAGGTAGGCGATAGGCCGGCGCGCGGCGCGGGCGGCGGTGAGCTCGGCGAGCAGGGCTTCGGAGAGCGCCGCGCCCACCGGCTCGACCAGCACCCTTATGCGCCCGCCGCAGGCGAGCCCCGCGGCAAAGGCGGCTTCGTCGCTGACGCCGAATTCCATGATCCGCGCCTGCCCGTCCGCGAGCGCCGCTTCGGCCTCGGCCACCACCGCGCCCTCGACACAGCCGCCGGAGACCGAACCCGCGATCTCGCCCCGCCCGCTCACCGCCAGCATGGCGCCGACCGGACGCGGCGCGCTGCCCCAGGTCTCGACCACATGCGCCAGCACCGCCCCGCGCCCCTCGCGGTGCCAGGCAAGGGCGATGGCGGGTATGTCCTGAAGGTCGTCCACGGGCTCCATGGCCCAAGGGTGGCGCAAAGCGGCGCGCCCCGCAAGGGGGGCGGCACGGCAAAAGGGCCGCCGGATCGCTCCGACGGCCCTTTCCGGGAAGTCCCCGGCAGGCGTGCTCGCCCCCTATTCGGCCGCTACCGGCGCGGCCTCGCGCTTGCGCGGATTTTCCGGCAGGGCAAAGGCCACCGCCACGAAGGCCAGCCCCAGCAGGATCCCCAGCACATCGCCGCGCATCCCGATCAGCCCGTCATAGCCGGACCCCGGAACGGCGCCGATCGTGACCTTGCCGCCGGCGATTTTCTCGAGCAATCCCATGGCCTTGACCGAGGGATAGGTGACCATGTAGGCAGCCGCGCCCAGGAGCCCCCCGGCGATGAAATAGAGCGCGTCGCGCCGCCCGCCGGCAGCACCCGCAAGCCCCGTGCCGGGGCAGTAGCCGCCAATCGCCCAGCCGGTCCCCAAGAGCAGCCCGCCGACGAATACGCCGATATAGGCGGTCTTGACCGACATGTGGCCCACATCGACGAGGCCGATCATCTGGCCTGCGAACATCAGGATCGAACCCAGGCCGATCGCCAGCAGGATCGCCTTCATCAGGCCGAGATTCACCAGGGCCAGCATCCGGCCCAGCACGGTCGGGTTGGTGGCGCCGATCCGGTCCAGAACGAAGCCGAACAGGCCGCCGATCAGCAATGCGAGAAATATGCTCATTGTTCTGCGTCCTTCCTGTACATCATCAGCGCCACGGGGATGGCGGCGGCAAAGGCGCCAAGGGTGAAGATATAGCCCGAAAGCGAGGTCTGCATGAGCCCGCTCATCATGTGGCCCGAGGTGCAGCCTCCGGCCAGGCGCGCGCCGTAAAGCACGATGAAGCCGCCGGCAAAGGCGGCCAGGTTGCGCTTCCAGGCCGCATCGCCGAAATTGGCCCGCCAGAGCGCCGGGACGCGGTTGTCCTCGCGCCCGTTGCCGCCGCGCAGCCAGGCCGAGATCCCCGCCCCCACCATCAGGGCGATGACGAAGACGAAGGAGTAGTTCAGCGGGTTGGCCGCGTGTTTGGCGTATTTGCCGTTGCCCTTGGCGAGATAGGCGTTGGTGGAGGTCCAGGCGCCTTCGTCGGTCCGGGTGATCAGGTCGGGGTTGAGTTGATCGGCGACGATCGCGTCAAGGATCACGAATTGCGTCGAGACCCCGACCGGCTTCACCAGGAGCACGGCGAGAAAGATCGCCAGCCCCAGGGCGATACCGCCGGTTTTCCAGTTCCATGTCATTTGTCAGACTCCGATTGCATTTGACACATTCAGCATTGTGAATGTATTTGGCCCTTTCCGCCGAAAGGTCAAACCCCAAAGGCCGCCCGCCCCCGCGGCGGGATGCCGCAGGGGGTGCAGCATAGGAAAATAGCCATGTTTCAATATGTTGCGGTCAGTTCAGCAGCGCCATGAGGCGCGCCTTCTCGCCCATGTCGTCGGGGCGGGAAATGGCCTCGGCGAGGCCTTCGAGGGCGGCGATGTTGTGGCCGGCGCGGAAGCTGTCCACATGCGGCAGCATGGCGCGGATGCCGGCGGCGCGCGGGGCGAATTCCTGCCATCTGAGCAGGGGATTGAGCCAGATCAGCCGGCGCGCGGAGAGGTGCAGGCGCTCCATTTCTCGGGCCAGATCCTCGGGTTCGCCCCGATCCAGCCCGTCGCTCACAAGGATCACCACCGCGCCCTGCCCCAGCACCCGGCGCGACCAGTCGCGGTTGAAGGCGCGCAGGCAGGCGCCGATCCTGGTGCCGCCCTGCCAGTCCCGCGCCTCGGCCCCGGCGGCGGCAAGGGCTTCGTCCACATCGCGCCTGGCAAGGTGGCGGGTGATGTTGGTGAGCCGCGTGCCGAAGGTGAAACCATGCACCCGCGCCCAGCCCGCGCCCTTGTGGTTGCTGACCGCGTGCAGGTAATGCAGTACCGCGCGGCTATAGGCGGACATGGAGCCGGAAATATCGCAGAGCAGCACCAGGGCGGGCCAGCGGGGGCGGCGATTTTTCTGCGAAAAATCGCGCACCTCGCCGCCGGTGCGCAGCGCCGCGCGCATGGTGGCGCGCCAGTCGGGGTGGCGGCCATGGGGGGCGGGCTGCATCCGGCGCGAGAGGATCGGCGGCACCGGCAGGCTGAGGCGCGCGAGCATCCGGCGGGCCTCGGCCATTTCGGCATTGCTCATCTGCTCGAAATCCAGCGTCTTCAGGCGCTCTTCGCCGGACATGGTGCGCGCGGCGTCGATCTCGACCTCTTCGCCCTCGCCCTCGGGCAGGTCGGGGGCGTCGCGGGTTACGCCTTCGAGCAGGGCTTCGGCGGCGCGCTTTTCGCCCGGCCGCGCCCGGCGCTCCTCGGCCACGCCGCGGATTGCCGGCAGCATCATCGCCATCATGTGTTCGAGATAGCGCGGATCGCGCCAGAACAGGCGGAACACCTGGTCGAACACCGCGCGTTCCTCGGGGCGCGAGACGAAGACGGCGGTGAGCGTGGCGTGGAAATCGGCGCGGCTGGTGAAGCCCATGGCGGCCACGGCGCGGGTGGCCTCGATCACCTTGCCGGGGCCGGCCTTGATGCCGGCGGCGCGCAGGGCGCGGGCGAAATGGGTGAGATTGGCGGTGAGGCGGGGATTTTCCGGCAGGTCGAGGCTCGGATATTGCATGGGCAGCGCGCCGGGGGTTTCACACCCCCGGACCCCCGTGGAGTATTGGCGGAAAGATGAAAGGGATCATGGGGCCAGCCCGGCGCGGACTTCTTCGAGCAGGCGGGCGGCTTCGGAGCCCTGCAGGCGGGCGATGTCGTCCTGGTATTTGAGGATCGCGCCCAGCGTGTCGGCGATCACGTCGGGGCCGAGCTCCAGCACGTCGAGCGCCAGCAGGCATTTGGCCCAGTCGATGCTTTCGGCCACGCCGGGGCGCTTGAACAGGTCTTCGCCGCGCAGTTTCTGCACGAAGGCGACGACTTCGCGGCTGAGACGCTCGCTGGCCTCGGGGGCGCGGGCGGCGAGGATCTCCAGCTCGCGCTCAAAAGAGGGGTAATCGACCCAGTGGTAGAGGCAGCGGCGCTTGAGTGCGTCGTGGACCTCGCGGGTGCGGTTGGAGGTGAGGATGACGATGGGCGGCTCGGGGGCGCGGATGGTGCCAAGCTCCGGGATCGTGACCTGAAAGTCGGACAGGGCCTCGAGCAGGAAGGCCTCGAAGGGTTCGTCGGTGCGGTCGAGCTCGTCGATCAGCAGCACCGGGGCGCCGCCCTCCTGCGGGCGCATGGCTTCGAGCAGCGGGCGGCGGATGAGAAACGCGTCGCCGAACAGGTCCGGGGGCTCGTGGCCGGTGGCCTCGGCGGCGCGGATCGCCACCATCTGCGCGGCGAAGTTCCACTCGTAGACGGCGCTGGCGGCATCCAGCCCCTCGTAGCATTGCAGGCGGATCAGGCGGCGGCCGAGGCCGGCGGCGAGCGCCTTGGCGATTTCGGTCTTGCCCACGCCCGCTTCGCCTTCGAGAAACAGCGGCCGGCCGAGCCTGAGCGCGAGGAACACGACCACGCCGAGCGGGCGGTCGCAGACGTAATCCTGCCCTGCCAGCAGCGCCTGCACCTCTTCGACGCCTTGCGGTATGCTTGCCATGTCGCCTCCCTTTCAGCGCAATGGGCCATGCGGGCGGGCTTTGGTCAAGAGAGTCCTGCGGGCAACAGGTAATTGTTTCGGGTTAGGCAATTATTGACCTATTGCGGCCAAACTGTCACATATTGGGCAATAAAGGCAGAGCGCCGGGCAAACCGGCATGAGAGCGGGCAGATGGAACATCGGTGGCGATACCGGGCGGGGAGCGTGTGCGCAGGGTGCGCATGGAGCGGGTGCATCAGTGCCGGGTGGGCGCGATGCGCATAACCGCCGTCACCTGCGTCAAGAACGAGGGGCCGTTCCTGCTCGAATGGATCGCCTATAACCGGGTGATCGGGGTCACGGATTTCCTTTTATATTCAAACGATTGCAGCGACGGGACCGATGCGCTTCTGGACGCGCTGGCAGCCCGCGGCCTGCTCGCGCATCTGCCCAATCCGGCCAAGGGGCGCAACTACCAGATGGAGGCGCTGAAGGATGCGCTGAAGCAGGATCTGGTGCGCGCCTCGGACTGGATCTGGGTGGCGGATGTGGACGAGTTTCTCAATATCCGCATCGGGCGCGGCACCATCCCGGAGCTGATCGCGGCCTGCGGCAATCCGCAGGCGATTTCGGTCACCTTCCAGTTCTTCGCCAATGGCGGGATCGAGGCCTTTGAGGACAGGCCGGTGATTGCACAATTCGAACATTCGCATAATCCCGACATCTGGACGGACCAAACCGCCATAGAGGTCAAGACATTGATGCGGATGGATTTTCCGGTCAAATATCTCGGCGCGCACCGCCCCTTTATCCGCAAGGGAATTGCACAAAACGAACAACCGGCCTGGACCGACGGGTCCGGCCGCCCGGTGCCGCGCCCGTTTCTCAACGCCGCGACCAAGAACCGCCTGCGCAAGTTCCCGGCCCGGGGCGCGCGCGAACTGGCGACGCTCAACCACTACGCCCTGCGCTCGCTCGATTCCTACCTAGTCAAGAACGACCGCGGCGATGTGAACCGCGAGCACCGCGCCTTTGACACCGCTTACTGGCGCGAGCGCAACGATGCCGCCTGGCGCGACACCTCCATCCAGCGCTACCTGCCGCGGCTGGAAAAGGAGCTGGCGTCGCTGAAGAAAGACCCGGAAATCAAGGCCTTGCACGAAGAATGCGTGCGCCGGCACATGGCCCGGCGCGATGAGCTTCTGGCACAGGAAGCCTACCGCGAGATGCGCGAGCAGCTGCGCGCGGCCCCCGCCATCTCGCCCGCCGAAGAGGCGCTGCTGGAGATGATCGGAGCGGCGCCATGAGCCGGCTCCGGGTGATCAATCTGGGCCTGCCCAAATCGGGCACGACCAGCCTCGGCGAGGCGCTCAAGCGCGCCGGGCTGAACGTGGCCGACTGGCGCATCCGCAAGGGGCAGAGCCGGGGCGACCGGCTCAAGCGCGCCTTTGTCGGCAAGCTGATGTATCGCGGCTATTTCGAGCAGGGCGACCCGCTGGCGCTGATGGAGGAGTTCGACGCATTCACCGAGATCGACGTGGTGCGCGAGGGGCTCAATCTGTGGCCGCAGACCGACTGGGGCCTGCTCAGCGCGATCCGCGCCCACCATCCGGGCGCGCGCTTCATCCTCACGCGGCGCGATCCGGCCCGCCACAGCGATTCGATGGCGCGCTGGTCCAATCTCGGCCGCACCCGCCTGCCGCAAAACGCCATTCCCGGCCTGCCGGAAGGCTGGGGGGGGAACGATGACGAGCGCATCCGCTGGATCGAGGGGCACATCAAGTTCTGCCGTCAAGTCTTTGGTGGTGCAGAGGATTTCCTGGAATATGACATAGAGGATCCGGATGCCCGGGAGCGGGTATCGGACTTTCTCGGGATCGCGCTTCCCTGGTGGGGCGTGGCCAATGCCAATCGCAACAAGCCCGCCGCGAAAGAAGGGGCCGAGACGTGAAGATCTACCTGCATATCGGCCTCGAGCAATGCGGCGCGGCGCGCCTGCAGGCGGTGCTGGCGGACAAGCGCGGCCAGCTTCTGCAAAAGGGCGTGCTGTTTCCGCGCATCGGCGGGGCGAAGAACCAGACCCGCCTCTACATGGCGGTGAGCGAGCCGGAAGCGGTGGACATCCTGCGCTACAATCGCGGCCTGGCCACGCCCGGCGCGCAGGCGCGGCTGCGCATGAGGCTGGCCGACGAACTGGCCGCGGAGGTCGCCCGCCACCGCCCCCGCGCGCTGATCCTGAGCGCGGCGCAGCTGGCGACGCTGCCCACCCGCCCGGCGCTCGAGCGGCTGCGCGAGCTGCTGCTGCCGCTTGGCGAAGACATCACCATCCTCGCCCATATCGACGAGCAGGCCCGCCTGCTCTGCCGCCATTATGCCGAGGCGCTCTGGTCCGGGCGCACCGCCTCGCTGGCGCAGGAAGTGGCGCTGGCCGAAGCCGGCAACTGGCGCGCGGCGGCGCTGGCCGGCTGGCAGGCGCGCGACCCGGCGCGCCATGTCTTTCCCGAGGTGCAGGCGGCGCCGTTCTGGCTCGATTACGCCGGGTTGCAGGCGGCGTGGGAGGCGGTGTTCGGGGCTGGATCGGTGCGCTTTCGCGCCTATGACCCCGAGCGCTTCCATAGCGGCGAGATCATCGAGGAGCTCCGGCAAGCCTTTGATATTGAGGAGAATATCGGCAAGGCGGAGCCGGCCCCCTCCCCGCCTGTCCTGTCGGCGGCGAGCCTTGCGCGAATGCGGCGGATGAACGAGGTCTTCGTCCGGCTGCTGAACGCGGGCCGCACCATCCCGCGCCAGCTCTGGCGCCGGCTGCTCGGCGAGGTGACGATCCCCGGCCCGCCGCTCAGACCCGGCGCGCTCAGCGCCCTGTCAAAGGCCTTCGAGGCCGACAACAAGCGCCTGCTCAAGGCCCATCCCGGCCTCACCGCCGCCAGCCTCAAGCGCGACCGGGCGCTCAGGCCCTGGCAGGAGGCGGCGCCGGAAATGGGCTTTCGCGCCAGCCAGTATGCCGCCGCCTTTCTGCCGCGCATCGACAAGGCCACGCGCGCGGCGGCCCGCGCGGCGAAATCCGCGCCTAGGGCCCGCCCGACTCCCCCCGGCGCGGCGCTCAACGGCGCCCTCTCGCCCACGGCGCAGAAGCTCTTGAACAAGGAGGCGATCGAGAATTACCACCGCCTCAGGGGCGGGCGCTTCGAGCCCCATAACCGCCTGCCCCCCGAGGGCGAGGACCGGCCCGCGCCCGCCTTCGCCCCGGCCCCGCCGCGCAACCTGCCCGCGGGCAGTTCGGGCCGCGTGATCGTCGCCTGCATGAAGGACGAGGCCCCCTATATCCTCGAATGGGTCGCCTATCACCGGGTGATCGGGGTGGACGGCTTCATCGTCTACACCAATGCCTGCAGCGACGGGACGCCGGAGATTCTCGAGCGTCTTCAGGAGCTTGGCATCGTCCAGCACCGCGACAACAACGACTGGAAGGGCAACTCCCCCCAGCAATACGCGCTCAACCGCGCGCTGAGGGAGCCGCTGGTGCGGAATGCCGAGTGGATCATCCATATCGACGTGGACGAATACATGAACATCCGCTGCGGCAACGGCACGCTGGACGACCTCTTTCAGCGCATCCCCGATGCGACCAATGTCGCCATGACCTGGCGGCTCTTTGGCCATAACGGCGTGCGCGCGCTCTCTGACGAACTGGTGATCGACCAGTTCGACCGCGCCGCGCCCAAATACTGCCCCAAGCCGCACACGGTCTGGGGCTTCAAGTCCATGGTCAGGAATATCGGCGCTTACGAAAAGCTCTCCTGCCACCGGCCCAACAAGCTGCGCCCGGAGGCGGCGAACAAGGTGCGCTGGGTCAATGGCTCCGGCCGGCCGATGGGGCCGGACGTGGCGGCGAAGGGCTGGCGTTCTTCCCTGAATACAATAGGTTACGACCTGATTCAGCTCAATCACTACGCCCTGCGCTCGGCCGAGAGCTACCTGATCAAGCGCCAGCGCGGCCGCGCCCTGCATGTGGACCGCTCGATCGGGCTCAATTACTGGATCCGCATGGACTGGTCCGATTACAGGGACGTGACCATCAAGCGCAACATCCCCCGCCTCCGGGCCGAGCTCGAGCGCCTCAAGGCCGACCCGGTGCTTGCCCGCCTGCACGCAGAGGGGCTCGCCTGGCACCGCGCCAAGGCCGAGGAGCTGCACCGCAACCCGGAATTTCAGGACCTTTACGAAAGAGCGCTCGCCACCACGCTGACCCCGCTCGAGCGCGTCGCCCATGCGCTGGCGCTGGATGTAAACACCTGACCCACCGCCACCGGGCAAATGCCAGAAGAGGAGTAAGAGTATGAAAGACACGGTAAAATCGCCCGAATCCTCCCCCGCCCTGATCCGCTCGCGCGGGTTGCGCATCCCCCATGACCCGGCCTTCATCGACCGCAAGAAGCGCCGCCTGCTGCGCCGGGGCGATTACGAGCGCCGCGAGATCGAGGCGGTTAAGGCGCTGGTCAACCCCGATGACGTGGTGCTCGAGCTCGGGGGCGGCATCGGCTACATGTCCACCTATCTTTCGCATAACCGCAAGGTAGGCGAGATCCACACCTACGAGGCCAACCCGGCCCTGATCCCCTTCATCGAGCGGGTGCACGCCCAGAACGGGGTCGAAAACGTCACCGTGCACAACGCCATCCTGGGCAAGCGCAAGGGCAAGGCGAAGTTTCATGTGCGCGAGAATTTCCTCGCCTCCTCGCTCGAGGAAAGCCCGCCGGGCGAGAAAAGCCCGGTGCTGCGCGTCGAGGAAATCGCGGTGGAAAACGCCAAATCGGCGGTGAAGGCGATCAAGCCCAGCTTCCTCGTCTGCGATATCGAGGGGGCCGAGGCCGAGATCCTGCCGCTGCCGGATTTCACCGGCCTGCGCGGGGCGGTGATCGAGCTGCACCCGCAATGGATCGGCGCGCCGGGCGTGCGGGCGGTGTTCGATGCCATGCACGCGGCCGGGCTCACCTTTTACCCGCGCGTTTCCAACAAGAAGGTCGTGGCCTTCCTGCGCGACTGGTAAGGTTGACGATGCGCGCCGCGATCGTCCTGACCATCCGCAACGAAGGCGCCTTCCTGCTCGAATGGCTGGCCCATCACCGGGGGCTGGGCTTCACGGATTTTCTCGTCTTTTCAAATGATTGCGACGATGGCAGCGATGCGATGCTGGACCGGCTTGAGGAAATGGGCTGGCTCGTCCATATCCGCAATGACGGCCCGCATGACAAGGGCGGCGTGCAGTGGAGCGCGCTGAAGCTCGCCGACAGGCACAGGCTGGTGCGCGCGGCCGACTGGCTGCTGGCGCTCGATATCGACGAGTTTGTCAATATCCATGTGGGCGATCGCAGCCTCGCCGCCCTGCTCGAAGCCCTGCCCGAGGCCGATGCGATCACGCTCACCTGGCGGCTGTTCGGCAATTGCGGGCAGGTCGAATACCGCGACGCGCCGGTGCTCGAGCAATTCACCCGCGCCGCGCCCGAGATCATGCCCTGGCCCTGGCGCGCCTTCATGTTCAAGACGCTCTATCGCAACAATGGCGCCTACAAAAAGCTCGGCGTCCACCGCCCCCGCGCCCCGGTGGACGGGCTGGCCGACAAGGCCCGCTGGTACGATGGCGAGGGGCGCGAACTGCCCCCCTCCTTTCGCCACCGGCAGATCTTTTCGCCCTTCGGGCGGCCCAATTACCGCCTGGCGCAGCTCAACCACTACCCGCTGGGGGCGATGGAAAGCTACCTTTTGAAGCGCGACCGGGGCCGGGCGGTGCATGGGGCCGAGGTGCTGGGGCTGGATTATTGGGCCGAGCGCAACTGGTGCGCGGTCGAAGACCGCTCGATCCTCGAAAGCGCGCCGCTCAGCGCCCCCTTCCTCGAAGAATTGCAGGCCGACGCGCCGCTGATGGCGCTGCACCGGGCGGCGGTGGAGTGGCGCCACCAGCGCCTGGGCGAACTGCTCTCCCAGGAGCCGTACCGCGCCCTGATGGGCCGCCTCGTCATGACCCCGCCGGCACGCCCGGTCCCGGTGGCGCTGGCGCGGCGCCTGTTTCGCCACGCGCGGGGCGGACGGCGCTGATCCGGCCCGCTGATCCCTTGCCGCCCCCGGCGCTGAATTATACCCTCGCCACGGGATCCGCAGGGGAGGCGCCCTGCCCGGGATGGCGGGGCACGCCCTCCTGCCTCGGTATCGCCGGGCACGCCCTGCCCCGCCCGCGCGCGCCCGACCGGCCTCGCCGCCGGCGCCTATTCCTCGTCCTCGGCGATCAGCAGGATCTCCCCGGCCGCTTCCAGCTCGCGTATCGCGCTGACAACCGCATTCATCGCCGCCTCACCCTCGGCGGGCTTGACCTTGCCGAGATTTTCCATCTCCTCGCGCAACTGATCGGCCATGCGCTTGGACATGGCCGAAAGGATGAACTCGGCGGCCTCCTCCAGCGGGCCGGTGGCCGCGGCCAGTGCGGTGATGAGCTGCGCCTGATCGAGGCCCCGGGTGATCTTTGGGATGTCGCGCGGGTCGATCCGCCGGGGGATATTGGCAAAGGTGAAGATCGCCTTGCGCACCTCCCGGGCAAAGGTGGCATCCTCCTGCTCGAGCCCTTCCAGCACCTCTTCCCGGGTGCTGGCCGGGGAGAAATTGAGGATCGCCCCGACCCGCTCCACCGGGCCTTCGCTGAAGGCGGTGGCGGGCTGGGCATCCAGTTGCTCGGCGATGGAGCGGCCTATCTTTTCAACGACTTCCGGGGAAATCGCCCCGGTGAGAGACATCGCGTAGGTGATCTGGCGGGCGCGTTTTCCCGGCAGCATTCCCAGGAGTTGGGCGGCCTTGGAGACCTTGAGCTTGGAGAGCAGGACCGCGCAGACCTCGGTGCTTTCCTCCTCCAGCACCGGTAGCAGGCGGGCCGGATCGAGGCCGGCAATCGTCTCCCACGGATCGCCGGTGATGCGCACTCCCCCCTGGCGGCGGATCCGCGCGGCCGTGGCCGCCGAGATCGAGCCGCCCAACAGCTCCAGCGCGCCCTCCAGCCCGGCCGGAAAGGCAAGACCGATATCCTCGATTTCGGCCACGAATTCCTCGATCACCGCGCGCAGGGTGGCCCGGTCGACAAAGCGCATCGAGGCCATTTCCACCGTCAGCCCCTCCTGCAGCTCCTCGGGCAGCGAGGAAAGATTCAGCTCGATATTCTCGGCCAGCAGCAGGCGCACGATGATCGCCGCCTTCTGCCGCTTGCTCAGACGAACCTGTGGCGCCGCTGGAATCCCGGCTCCATCCCCGGCCCCGCCAACAGCCGGCAGCACCTCCCCGGCCGCGCCCAGGTCCGCCAATGTCGCCAATTCGCCGCTCACCGAACCCTCCTCGGAACCCTCCTGGCCATCTCGTCGCCAGTTTGCCAGACAGGGCTTAACAGCCGGTTACGCCCGGCACGGAAAAGAGCATTTCCTTTCATCTTTCCGGTCAGGTCGCGGTCAGGCCGGTCCGCGCCGTCACCGCCGAGCGGGCCGCTGCCACGCCAGGCTCAACCGTCTGCGCAGCCCCGGCTTCCCGCCCATCCCGAGGAAGCCGGGCCGGCTTCAGCCCCCGAAAGCGCCCCCTGCAAGGCCCCTCGGGCAGAGAGAAATGGTTCTGGACCCCGCCCGGCGGGCTTGGCAGAGTGGCGCCATGATCATCCGCTTTGCGCCTTCGCCCACCGGCCTGCTGCATCTGGGTCATGCCTATTCGGCGCTTGTGGCCTGGGACATGGCGCGGGCCGAGGGGGGCAGATTCCTGCTGCGGATCGAGGATATCGACCGGCCGCGTTGCCGGGCGGAATACGAGGCGGCGATATACGAAGATCTGCGCTGGCTGGGGCTGGACTGGCCCGCGCCGGTCTGGCGGCAGAGCGCGCGGATGGCGGCTTATGAGGCGGCGCTGGCGCGGCTGGCGCAGATGGGGCTCACCTATCCCTGCTCCTGCTCGCGCAGCGATATTCGCGCAGCCCTCTCGGCCCCGCAGGAAGGGGCGGCGCGGGGCGGGCCGGACGGGCCGCTTTACCCGGGCACCTGCCGCGGGCGCTCCATGGCCGAACGCCGGCCGGGGGATGCGATCCGGCTCGACATGCGGGCGGTGGCGCGCCACCTGGGCGGGCGGGTGCTCGCCTTCACCGAGACCGGGGCGCGCCATGCGGGCCGGCACCGGATCGGCGCGGCCGACCTCGCAGGGCTTGGCGATATCGTGCTGGCCCGGCGCGATATCGGCACCTCCTATCACCTGGCGGTGGTGGTGGATGACGCGGCGCAGGGCATCACCCATGTGGTGCGCGGGCGCGACCTGTTTGCCGCCACGCCGATCCATGTGCTGCTGCAGCACCTGCTGGGCCTTCCCACGCCGATCTATCACCACCACCGGCTGATCCGTGACGAAAACGGCAAGCGGCTGGCCAAGCGCGACGGGGCGCGCGCGCTCGCGACCCTGCGGGCACAGGGCGTGAGCCCGGCACAGATCCGCCGCCGTCTTGGCCTGCCGGCGGGCTAGGCTCAGGAGCCATTAATCCCACGTTCACAGTCCGGCAGATTTGCTTCCTGAACAGGCGCAAGACCGCAGGAATAGTGGCGCTATTTCAAGGTCTTGCAACGCATTCAGGGAGCAAATCCGCCGGACCCGCAGGGCGGCTTGAGGCGCTTCATCTCAGGGGCCTTTTGCCCTTGGAAAGGGGACCCACCCTGTCCGGCGGGCAAAAAACCCCTGATAGCACGCGCCTCAAGCCGCTGTGAGCGCGGGATTAATGGGTCCTGAGCCTAAGTGGCCCGCCCCCGATTTTTCGCGAGAAAAATCGCCCGCCGCGCCTATTCGATCATCCGCCAGGGCTTGGGCATCCAGGCCCAGTGGCCGTTGACCCAGATCAGCCCGTCATAGGCCATGCCCGCGGTCTCGCCGGGTTTCACGAACTTGAAGCGCACGATCGGAAAGCCCGGATTCATGTATTCGGCCGCGCGCTTGTAGCCGCCGGGGAAATGCCCCGCCACCGGCGCGCCGGCGATCAGGTCATCGGTCGTGGCCCACCAGATCAGCAATTCGCTCTGGCCCGGCTTGGGGGTGATGGCGATATTGGGCGGCAGCTTGTCGCGATAGACCTCGATCATGCGGCTGGCGAGCGGTTCCTTGTAAACCGCGCGGATATCCTCGGCGCTGGCAATCAGCGGGCGGGTCAGCGCCACGCGGTCGGCGCCGGGCTCGAGGAAGCGGCTCAGCAACGCGCGCGCCGAGCTTTCCGAGCCGGGCTCGGGTGCCGCGCCCTGCCTGTCATCGCTTCCCACATCGAACCCCCGTGCCGCCTCGCGCACCACATCGGCAAGGCTGGCCTGCGGGAAGGCGGCGCAATAGGCCGCAAGGGCCGAAAGCAGCTTTTCGACTTCCTGCGTGTTGACCGCGCGGCTCATATGGGCGCTGCTGTCCACATGGCCGATCATCCAGCTTGCCAGCATGACCTTCGTGGTGGGTGAGGCCCCGGCAAGCACCGCCTGGCAATTGTCGCCCGGCGCGAAGCCGTCTTCGGCGCCCGCCGGCAGGGCGAGGCCGGCGGCGAGGATCGAGGCGGGGAGAATAGTCGCAATTTTCATCAAATGGTTCCTTGTCGGTTTCGAATATCCCTTTGACCATCCCGCCGCGCCGCGAACCTAGCCCGGATCGGCGAAGGGGTCAAAGCCCCTCCTCCTCCGGGCGCAGGATCTCCACCTCCTCGCCATCGCGCACCGCCGTATAGAAGCAGCTCCGCCGCCCGGTATGGCAGGCGGGCCCTCTCTGGCGCACCAGCACCAAGAGGCAGTCGCGGTCGCAGTCAAGGCGCATCTCCACCAGTTCCTGCCGGTTGCCCGATGTGGCGCCCTTGACCCAGTATTCCTGCCGCGAGCGGCTCCAATAGGTGACCTCGCCGCTTGCCAGCGTGCGCCGCACCGCCTCCGCATCCATCCAGGCCAGCATCAGCACCTCGCCGGTCTCGGCCTCCTGGGCAATGGCCGGGATCAGACCGGCCGCATCAAATTTCAGCGCTTCGGGGTCAAATTGCATCGCCTGTCCTTTTCAAACCGGGATTTCGGCAATAGGTAAGGGATTGCACCGGGGAGGAAAAGCCATGTCCGACGACAGCGACCTGATCAAGCTCTATTCCAGCCAGATCCTGGCGCTGGCCGCCGACATTCCCCATGCGGGCACGCTCGAAGATGCCGAGGCGAGCGCGCGCAAGCGCTCGCCGCTCTGCGGCTCGACGGTGACGGCCTATGTCAAGACCGATGGCGCGGGGCGCGTCGCCGAGTTTGCGCAAAATGTGCGCGCCTGCGCGCTGGGGCAGGCTTCAAGCGCTGTGCTCGGGCGCCATGTGGTGGGGCTCGACCGCGATACCATCGCCGCCGGGCGCGCGGCCCTGGAGGCGATGCTGAAGGAGGACGGCCCGACCCCGCCCGCGCCCTTCGAGGGCCTCGAAGTGCTGCGCCCGGCGCGCGACTTTCGCAACCGCCACGCCTCGATCCTGCTCGCCTGGGACGCGGTTCTGGAAGCGCTCGACGCGGCGCTGGCCAGCAAGGCGGGCTGAGGCGCGCCTACAGCCGCTTCACCCAGTCAAGCGCCGCTTCCACGCTCTCGACCACCTCGCCCTCCGGCGGCGCGGGGCGGGCCAGCAGCAGCACCGGGAGCCTGAGCGCGCGCGCCGCGTCGAGCTTGGCGCGCGCGCCTGCGCCGCCGGCATTCTTCGCGACCAGCCAATCCACCTTGAGGCGCTGGAAGAGGGCGATTTCATCGTCCAGCGAAAAGGGCGGGCGGGCGGCGAGATATTCGCCCCCGGGCCAGGGGAAGGGCGCGTCCGGCACCTCGATCTGGCGCGAGATCAGCCGGCGCCCCTGCCCGGCGAGCGGCGCGAAATCCGCAAGCGTGCCGCGCCCGGTGGCCAGAAGCACCGTGGCGCCGGGCGGGATATGGGCCGGGGTCTCGGCTGTGCTCTCGACCTCGCGCCAATCATCCCCCGGCCCTGCGCGCCAGGGCGGGCGGATCAGGTGCAGGCAGGGCAGGCCAAGCGCGCGGGCAATGCGGGCCGTGCGCGCCTTGATGCGGCTGGCAAAGGGGTGGGTCGCGTCCAGCACCGCGTCAATGCCCTGTTCGCGCATCCAGGCGGCCTGCACCTTGCCGCCGCCAAAGCCGCCCGTACGGGTGGGGAGCGCCAGCGGCGCCGGGTCGCTTGTGGCGCCCGCGAGCGAGGCGATGGCGCTGATGCCCTCCATCCCCGCCAGCGCCCGCGCCAGCCTGCGCGCCTCTGCGGTGCCTGCCAGCAGCAAGAGCTTCATCGCGCCCGCGCCACGATCTGCCCGGCCCGGTCCACCGCCACCACATCTGCGGCGACCGGCACGCCGGCCAGCATTTCGCGCAGGCGGCAAAGGGCCTTTTGCGCCACCATGTCGGCCAGTCTTTCCCCATGTTTTTCATATGCTTGCAGGACGGTATTCATGTACGCCACCTCCGCATCTCCAAGCCACCGGGAGAGCTGCGCGAAGTCCACCCGCGCGCGGCGCGAATGCAGATCCACCGCGCCCTGGGCGAGCTTTGCGAGCTTGGCGAGCCCGCCGCCGATGGTCAGGCGCTCGACCGGATGGCGGCGCAGATACTTGACCAGCCCGCCGACGAAATCGCCCATGTCGAGCATGGCGTGATCGGGCAGGCCGTAGAGCGCCTGCACCGCCGCCTCGCTCATCGCCCCGGTGGTGCCGGCCACATGGCCGAGCCCCGAGGCGCGGGCCACGTCCACGCCCCGGTGGATCGAGGCGATCCAGGCGGCGCAGGAAAAGGGGCGCACGATGCCGGTGGTGCCAAGGATGCTGAGCCCGCCCCGGATGCCAAGGCGTGGGTTCCAGGTCTTCGCCGCCAGCGCCGCGCCGCCGGGGATCGAGAGGGTGATTTCCACGTCCGGCGCGCGCCCGTGCATGGCCGCAAGCTCGGCCACCACCTCGCCCATCATCGCCCTCGGCACCGGGTTCACCGCCGCTTCGCCCACCGCGACCGGCAGGCCGGGGCGCGTGACCACGCCCACGCCCTCGCCGGCGACAAAGCGGACCCCCTCGCCGCCGGGGCGCACCCGCGCGCGGATCAGCGCGCCGTGGGTCACGTCCGGGTCGTCGCCCGCATCCTTGACGATGCCGGCCTCGGCCCAGCCCTTGCCGGCCGCGCGATGGGCCACGGCAAATTCCGCCCGCTCGCCGCGCGGCAGCGTAATGCGCACGCGCTCCGGAAAACTGCCGCCCCAGAGCCGCAGCAGCGCCGCCCTGGTGGCGGCGGTGGCACAGGCGCCGGTGGTCCATCCCCGGCGCAGCTTGGGCGCGCTTTTCTCCATCCGGCTCTCCATCCGGCCCTCCATGGGGCGAGTATAGGCGCGCGCACCGGGCTTCCCAAGGGGCCGCGCGGCTTTTCTGCGCGCGCCTATACT
>JALWTH010000221.1 GCA_027082975.1 Paracoccaceae bacterium
GAGAAAGGCCTTTTCGACCACATAGGTTTTCGGGTCGGAATTGGCGCCCTCTTCCAGCCCGTAGCCTTCGAGCATGTCCTTGAGTTCGAGGTTGAAGGCGAGGTTGCCGCAGACCATGGCGCGGTCGGTCTCGGGGCTGAGCGGGGCGACGCCGAGATCCTCGAACGCCTCGCTCGAGCGCATCAGGTCGGTGATGCGGCCCATCTTGGCGCTCTTTTCGCGGGTGGTGGTGGGGTAGTATTTGAGCTTGTCGGCAAAGCCCGCGCCGATCAGTTCTTCCAGCAATTCATTGGAGCGGATGTCCTCGATCAGCTGGCGGCCATATTCAAGCTCATTGGCAAAGCGGCAGGTATGGGTCAGCACCACCTCTTCGTAATCCTCGTAGGTCTGCGGATCGCGCAGCAGCGAGGCGAAAGGTGCGATGCCGGTGCCGGTGGCAAAGAACCAGATCCGCTTGCCCGGCAGCAGCGCGTCGTGGACCAGGGTGCCCACGGGCTTGGGGCGCAGGATGATCTGGTCGCCGGGCTTTATGTGCTGAAGGCGCGAGGTGAGCGGGCCGTCGGGCACCTTGATCGAGTAGAATTCCAGCTCGTCATCCCAGGCCGGGCTGGCGATGGAATAGGCGCGCAGCAAGGGCTTGCCGTTATCGCCCATCAGGCCGATCATCACGAATTCGCCGGAGCGAAAGCGCAAGCTCCGCGGTCGGGTCACGCGGAAGGAGAACAGCCGGTCGGTCCAGTGCCGGACCTCGGTCACGGTCTGGGCGTCGGGCAGGGTCTTTTTCGCGGCGCTGGTGGCGGCGGTGGCAGCGCTGCTGCCGGGCTGGCTGTCTGGCATGTCGTTCACGTCTGCTCTCTCCGGTCTTGTGCTCTCGGTGCTCTCGGTGCTGTCGCGCGCTCCCGCCTGAAGGCTGCGCCTGTATAGGCGCGCCCGGCTCGCCGGTCCAGCCTGAGGGGCGCGTCGGATGGTCACAAGTTTATTTGTACGCAAATGGTAAACATCCTTTCAATCGGGAAATTTTCCCGGTAATGGGGGGAGGGGAGGCCGAAAACAGAACGAGTGTTTGCCAATGACACAGGAAATCGACCCGCTGGACCGCCGGATCCTCGCCGAATTGCAGCGCGACGCGGGCCAGTCGCTGGACCGGATCGCCCAGGCGGTGGGTTCTTCCAAGACCCCGGTCTGGAACCGCATCCGCAAGATGCGCGAAGCCGGGGTGATCGGCCCGGCCACGGTGCATGTGGACGCCGAATCGGTGGGGCTCGAGGCGTGCTTTTTCGTGCTGGTGCGCACCTCGGAGCACGAGGCGGGCTGGCAGGAACGCTTCCTCGCGGCGGTGCGCGCGCGCCCGGAAGTGCTGGAGGCGCACCGGCTGGCGGGCGAGGTCGATTATCTGCTGAAGGTGCGGGTGGCAAATGCCCGCGCCTATGACGACTTCTATCAGGCGCTGATCGGCGAGGTGCGGATCTTCGATGTCACCGCGCTATTGTCGATGGAGGAGATCAAGTTCACCACCGAACTGCCGCTCTGAGCCGTGCGCTCGGACCGGGGCGCTGCCCCGGACCCCGGAGTATTTGGCGAAAGATGAAAGGGGGCGCTCAGGGCAGGGGGCCGGCGCGCTCGGTGGGCCAGCCGGACCAGATCTCGAGGTCGTCGATCCATTGGTGCTTGGGGCTGGAATCGCCGTAGATCTGGGCCAGCATGATGAAGTCGATCGGTTTTGCGTTGCGCGTGGTGGGGCCGGCATGGTCGGCGACGAGCTTTCCGTCGATCCGCCAGAGCACCCGCCCGTCGGCGCCGCTGCTCCAGTGCCAGTAGAATTCGGTCACGAACCATCGGTCTTCGGGTACCGGGATCCGGCGGTTTTCGATTTCCCAGAGCGGGTGCTGCGGGTCGCGGTCGCCCTGGAGGACGAAATAGGGCCTGCCGGCGGCGTCGCTGTAGATGAAGGAAATAAGGCGGAAGCCGCGGCCGCTGGCGTATCCCCTTGTTTTCCATTCGAAAAACGTGCGCCACATATTCGGTTTGTGCAAGCTGGCGCGGTCCAGCCTGACCCGGAAGCGCAGGTAGAGGTCGCGCCGCCCGTCGGCGATGTCGAGGATCTCGTAGGGCATCTGGGTGCAGCAGGTGCCCACCTCGTAGGGCATTTCCTGGTAGAGCGCCCGGGTCGGACGGCCGTCATGGCCGGTAACGGTCTCGATCCGGGCAAAGACGGCGCGGTGGCGGTCATGGTCGATCGGGTGCAAGGCGGAGCCGCGCGCGCCGAGGATGGTGATCGGCCAGGAAAACCCGGTGGTGGCATCGCGCCCGGTGATGGGCTGGTAGTCCTCGCCGGGGGGCGCGAGGGTGACGCCTTGCTCGAAGCCGGAGGCAAAGAGCAGCCGGGCGGCGGGCTCGCCCGGGGTCGGGCCGGCAGGCAGGGTGAAGGCGAGGGCGAGCAGCGCGCGGCTCAGGGTGCGGCTCAGCATGTGACCATGAGCCGGCTGAGGCCGTGGAAGTGGTAGAGATCGGCGTATTCGGGCGGCGCGGCCAGCGCGAGGGCGGGGCAGCGCTCAAGGAGGATCGGCAGCGCGGTCGCAAGCTCGAGGCGGGCGAGCGGCGCGCCGATGCAGAAATGCGCCCCGGCGCCGAAGCTCAGATGGCTGCGCTGCGGGCGGGCGGGATCGAAGCGGTCGGGCGCCTCCCAGCGCGCCGGGTCGCGGTTGGCGGCGGCGAGCAGCAGGCCCACCTCGTCGCCGGGGGCGAAGCGGTGGCCGAAAAGCTCGGCCTCCTCATGGGCGAAGCGGGTGAAGAGGTGCAGCGGCGGGTCGAGGCGCAGGGTCTCTTCCAGCGCCGCCTCGCGGGTCTCGGGGGCGAGCAGGGCGGCGCGGGCGTCTTCTTCCAGGAGCAGCTTGACCGCGTTGGCCATGGCGTGGACGGTGGCTTCATGCCCGGCATTCAGAAGCAGGATGCAGGTGGTGATGAGCTCGTCGGTGCTGAGCTTTTCGCCCGCCTCCTCGGCCGCGATCAGCTCGGTGATGAGGTCGTCGGCCGGGCGCGCGCGCCGCTCCTCCACATAGGCGCGCATGAAGGCGACGAAGTCTTGCGTCGCGGCCACGGCGCGCTCTTCAAGCGCCCGGTCGCGGCGGGCCTGATACATCGCCACCATGGCGTGGGACCAGTCCAGCAGCTGGTCGGCCATGTCCTCGGGCACGCCCAGCAGACGGCAGATGACGACGATCGGGATGCGTTGGGCAAAGGCGGGGATCAGGTCGAAGGGGCCGGAAGCGGGAAAGGCGTCGATCAGCCCGTGGGCGAGCGCGGCGATCTCGGGGGCCAGGCGGGCGATGCGCCGGGAGGTGAAGGCGCGCAGGGTGAGTGCGCGCAGGCGGGCATGGCGCGGCCCGTCGAGCTCGAGCATCGAGTGGGCCTCGACCGCGTAGAAGGGGGCGAGGTGGTCCGGCACGGCGCGGGGCGTGAGCGGCGCGCGACCGAAGCGGCGGTCGCGCAGGAGCGTGTTGACCGCCCTGTAGCTCACCGCCATGGGCAGGGCGTAATCTTGCCAGAAGAACAGATCGCGCGCCCCGTCGCCCCCTTGACGCGCGCGCGCGTAGAAGCGGTAGGGGTCCTGGACAAAGGCCGGATCGGTTGCCGACTGGCTCAGGGAAAGCATGGCGCAGGTTCGCCCGGGGCGCGGGCTTTTGCAAGGCCTTTCAGCGCGCCCCGTTCAATGGCAGCGGGCGCCGGAGAGCCCCGGCGCCCGTTTCCCGTGAGTGGTGGGGCGAGGAGTGGTGGGGCGAGGCCCTGCGCCTCAGTTCTTCATCGGGCAGGTGGAGATGCCCAGCACCCGGTAGAGCGGGCACCAGCCCAGAAGGCCGGTGGCCAGCGGCACCACGCCGATCAGCAGCCAGGCGCTGGCATTTTCCATGAAGAAATAGGCGCCCAGCAGGGCCAGCCCGACGATGACGCGCAGGGCGCGGTCGATGGTGCCTTCGTTTGCCTTGAACATGTCGCGTTCCTTTCCTGTCTCGAGTCTGACTTGAGTCTGAAGTCTGACTTGTCCGTCTTGATGCGGTGAGTGTACCATCGCTGCAGAGATAGGCACGTGTCATGGTCACACAAGGGGGCGGGCCGGGCACGAATGGTGGTTCGGCCCCGCGCGACCCGCTCAGAGCGCCGCGCTTCCGGCCAGGCGCTCGACCTCGGCGCGGTCCACGATCTCGACCACGCCGCGCTCGTGGCGGATGCAGCCCTTGCGCGCGAGCCTGTCGAGGCGGCGCGAGACCACTTCGCGCGCCGAGCCGATGGCGGTGGCGATGTCGGCCTGGGTCATTTCCAGCCGCCCGGCGCGGTCGGCGCGCTCCAGCAGCAGCGCGGCGAGGCGCTGCTCCACCCGCAGAAACGACACGTTTTCAATGAGTTGCATCATCGACTGCATCCGCCCGGCAAAGGCCTGAAAGACCAGGCCGCGAAAGCCCGGGGAGCGGTCGAGCAGCTCAAAGAAGGCGCTGCGCGGCAGCAGCACCAGCCGGGTGGGGAGGTCGGTGATCGCTTCGGCGGTGTAATCGTCGCCGCCGAACAGGCCCAGCGTGGACTGGATGCAGGACTGGCCCGGCGCCACTTCGTAGAGCAGGATGTCGCGCCCGGTGGGGCCGATCAGGTGCACGCCGACGCGGCCCGAAAGCACGATCACATAGCCCTTGACCGATTCGCCGGGCGAAAACAGCACCGCCCCCCGGGGCAGGTCCAGCGGCGTGAGCGCATCGAGCGTGGCGCGCGTGGGCGCGTCGAGAGCGGCAAGGGCCGCATCTTCGCCGGTCCAGCTCATCCGCCTGCGGGCTCGCC
>JALWTH010000222.1 GCA_027082975.1 Paracoccaceae bacterium
CTTCTGCCGCGCGCCGCCCGAAAGGCCGCGCGCCGGGTGATGCTCCATCCCGCCCAGCCCCACCCTGGCGAGCCAGCGCCGGGCTTCGGCGCGTGCCTCTGTGCGACTGCGCCCATGCAGACGCAGCGGATAGACGAGGTTTTCCAGCACCGAGCGGCGCAGCATGACCGGGGTCTGAAAGACAAAACCCTGCCGCGCCCGCAGCCCCCGCGGCGCGCCGGGCCAGATCAGCGCCCCGCCCGTAAGCGGCAACAGCCCGTGCAGCATCTTCAGCAGACTGGTCTTGCCGGCGCCGTTGGGGCCGATCACGCAGGTGAGCCCGCGCCCCTCGATCACCAGATCCACCGGCCCCAGCACCTGCCGGCCCGCGCGCTCGGCCCGCGCCGAGCGCAACTCCAGCGGCAAAAGCGCCCCCGCGCTCATCGGCCCGCCCTCCAGCCGCGCGCGGCAAGATGGCTGAGCGCGGTCACCGCCAGCGCCAGCGCGATCAGCACCATGCCCAGCCCCAGCGCCAGGGCGAAATTGCCCCGGCTGGTCTCCAGCGTGATCGCGGTGGTCAGCACCCGGGTGGCATGGTCGATATTGCCGCCCACGATCATCGTCGCCCCCACCTCGCCAATGCCCCGGCCAAAGCCCGCCAGCGCCGCCGTCAGCAGCCCGCGCCGGCCTTCCCACAGAAGCGTGGCGACCTGCCGACCCGGCCCGGTATCGAACGAGGTCAGCAGCTCGGCATATTCCTCCCAAAGGTCACGCATCACCTGCAGCCCCACCGAGGCGATCAGCGGCAGCAGGATCACCACCTGCGCCAGGATCATCGCCCAGGGGGTGAACAGCAGCCCCAGCACCCCGAGCGGCCCGTTTCGCGAAAGCACGAGATAGACGAACAGCCCCACCACCACCGGCGGCAGGCCCATCAGCCCGTTGAGCACCACCACCACCGCCCCGCGCCCGCGAAAATCGCGCGCCGCCAGCCATGCCCCGAGCGGCAGACCGATCAGCGAAGCGACCAGCACCGCGCTCAGCGTCACCGCGAGCGAGCGCAGGGCGATTTCGAGCAAGTAGGGGTCAAGCGTGAGCACCAGTTGCACCGCCGCGCCCAGCCCGTTGAGGATCTCGCTCATGCCGTTTCGATTCCACCATCCATTCGCGGCAAACTAGGGGGCGGGGCAGGCAAATTCCAGAGCCCTGTAACGAGGTCTCTAAAGCCCTTTCATCTTTCCGGCAAATACTCCCGCCGGAGGCACGATTTTTCGCAGAAAAATCGCCGCCCGCCTCAGCCCGCGCCACAGGCGGCCACCGCCTGCGCGGTCCGTCGCAGCAATGCCCCGTAAAGGCCGGGGCCGGGGGGCAGCGTGGTGCCCAGCGGGTCGAGCGGCACGACTCTTGCCGGCCGCCCGGCAAGGACGGTGGCGATTTCGGCCTCGTTGACCGGCGGTTCGGCCAGCACGCAGGCGATGCCCCGCGCCCGCCCCAGCGCCTGCAGCGCGGCGATGCGCGCCGGGCTCGGGCGCTGGTCTTCGTGGTCGCGGATTGCCGGGCTTGGCGGCAGTTCGAAGCGGCGCTCGAAATATTGCCAGGCATCGTGGCCCACCAGATACGGCCCCGGCGTCGCCGCCCGCAGCCCTGCGCCGATCTCCCCGGCCAGCGCCCGGATGCGCGCCCGCGCCGCCGCGGCGTTTTGCGCATATTGCGCCGCATGGGCCGGGTCCGCCTGCGCCAGCGCCGCTTCGATCGCGCCCAGCCAGACCAGCGCATTCTCCGGGTCGAGCCACAGATGCGGGTCCAGGCTTGCGGGCACCGGCGCGCCTTCGATACCCGCGCGCAGGGGCCATTTCACCAGCCCCGGCGCTTCGGAAAGGGCGACGATGCGCGCGCCCTTCGAGAGATTGGCCAGCGGGCGCTCGAGCCAGGGCGTCAGGGCCGGCCCAACCCAGAATACCAGCTCGGCCCCGGCCAGCGCCCCGGCCTCGGAGGGGCGCATGGCGTATTCATGCGGCGAGGCGCCCGGCGGCAGCAGCAGCGCGGGGTCGGCCTGCGCCCCGGCCACGGCGGCCACCAGCGAATGCACCGGGGCGATGTCGGCGACGATGCGCAGCCGCCCGGCGCGCGCAGGCAGCGCGGCCAGCAGCAGCAGGGCGACCAGGATCAGGCGCTGCATCCGTGTCCTCCGGTCCTCGTTCGTTCGTTCGGTTGGTCGTTCACCCTTGATAAAGGGTTATATTATAACATATCAAGAGTCCAACGGCGAAAGGGGCGCATATGGACGAGACCGGCTTTGCCACCCATGACCACAGCGGCTGTATCGAGGCCGGGCTGGCCCGGGCCGGGCGGATCTGCGCGGCGGCCGGGGCGCGGCTGACGCCCTTGCGCCGCCAGGTGCTGGAGATCCTGCTCGCCGAACACCGCGCGCTGGGCGCTTATGAGGTGCTCGAGCATCTCAGGCAGAACGGCCACCCGGCCCAGCCGCCGGTGGCCTACCGGGCGCTGGATTTCCTCGTCCGCCACGGGCTCGCGCACAGGATCGAGCGGCTCAACGCCTTTGTCGCCTGCAGCCATTCCGGGCGCGACCATGCGCCGGTCTTCCTGATTTGCCGCGCCTGCGGGGCGGTGGCCGAGGCCGGCTGGCAGCCCGGGGCCGGGCAGATCGGCGCCGCCGCCCGGGCCCACGGCTTCCGCGTCGAAGCGGTGGTGGCCGAGGCGCTGGGCACCTGCCCCAATTGCCGCGCGGCCGCCCCATGAGCCTGATCCGGGTCCGGGGGCTCAGCGTCAGCCTGGGCGGGCGGCGGGTGCTCGAGGGCGTGGACCTCGCCATCGCGCCCGGCGAGATCGTCACCATCGTCGGGCCCAACGGCTCGGGCAAGTCCACCCTGCTGCGCGCCCTGATCGGCGCCCTGGCCCCCGCCGCCGGGACCATCGAGCGCCAGGGCGGGCTGCGCCTGGGCTATGTGCCGCAGAAGCTCGCGCTCGATCCCTCGCTGCCGCTGAAGGTGCGCCACTTCCTCGACCTGCCGCGCCCGGTCTCGCCCGGCGAGAGGGCGCGCGCGCTGGACGAGGCCGGGGCGGGCGGGCTCGAGGAGCGCCAGCTGGCGGCGCTTTCGGGCGGCCAGTTGCAGCGGGTGCTGCTCGCGCGCGCGCTGCTCGGCCGCCCGCAACTGCTGCTGCTGGACGAAGCCACCCAGGGCCTCGACCAGCCGGCGGCGGCCAATTTCTACCGCCGCATCGAAGCCCTGCGTGAGCGCACCGGCGCGGCGATCCTGATGGTCAGCCACGAGCTGCATGTGGTGATGAGCGCATCGGATCGGGTGATCTGCCTCAACGGCCATGTCTGCTGCGTCGGCAAGCCCGAGCAGGTCGCCTCCGCGCCCGAATACCGCGCCCTGTTCGGCACCGGCACCGGCGGCGCGCTGGCGCTCTACCGCCACGAGCACGACCACGCGCACGACCACGATCACCACGGGGAGCAGGCCCCATGAGCCTGCTGCTCGCCCCCTTCATGCTGCGCGCCGCACTTGCCGCGCTGGGCGTGGCGCTGGCCGCGGCCCCGCTCGGCGCCTTCGTGGTCTGGCGGCGCATGGCCTATTTCGGCGATGCCATATCCCACGGGGCGATGCTGGGCGTGGCGCTGGCGCTGGCGGCGTCGCTGCCGGTCTTCTGGGGGGTGCTGGCGGTCACGCTCGTGCTGGCGCTCGCGGTGGCGGCGCTCGCCGGGCGGGGCGTGCCGGTGGATACGCTTCTGGGGGTCGCGGCCCATGGGGCGCTGGCCCTCGGGCTGGTGGCGGTCTCCTTCGTGCCGGGGGTGCGCATCGACCTCATGGCCTACCTCTTTGGCGACGTGCTGGCGGTGGGCGGCGCCGACCTTGCGCTGATCTGGGCCGGCGCGGCGCTGCTGCTGGGGCTGGTGGCCTGGCGCTGGCGGGCGCTGCTGCTGAGCGCGGTGGACGAAGACCTCGCCATCGCCAGCGGCCTCTCGCCCCGGCGCGAGCGCCTGACCCTGATGCTGGCGCTGGCCCTGCTGGTGGCGTTCTCGCTCAAGGTGGTGGGGGCGCTGCTGGTCTCGGCGCTGCTGATCCTGCCCGCCGCCGCCGCCCGCCCGCTTGCGCGCGGGCCGGGGCGGATGGTGGCCGCCGCCATGGCGATCGGCGCGGCCTCGGCGCTGGGCGGGCTGGCGCTCGCCGCCCTTGCCGACAGCCCGGCCGCGCCCAGCATCGTCAGCCTCGCGACGCTCGCCTTCCTGCTCACCCACGGGCTGGACAGCCTCCGGCGCCGGGGCGATTGCCAGCGGGGCCAATAGGCGCTACCCATCGCCAAAAGCCAGGGATACCGCCATGCTCATCGCCCAGATCAGCGACCTCCACCTGCCCGGCGAGGGGCGCCTGACCTATGGCCATGTGGACATGGCGGGCGCGCTCGCGCGCGTGGTCGCCCATGTCAATGCCCTCACCCCGCTGCCCGATCACGCCATTGTCACCGGCGACCTGACCGACAGCGGCACGCCGGAACAGACCCGCCAGGCCCGCGTCCTGCTCTCGGCGCTCGCCTGCCCCCATACGGTGCTGCCGGGCAACCACGACCGGCGCCGGAGCCTGCGCGCCGGGATGCCGCCCGAGACCCTCCCGGCGCCGCCCGACCAGCGCTTCCTCCACTACACGCTCGACCACCTGCCCCTGCGCATCCTCGCGCTCGACAGCCTCGACGAAGGCAAGCCGGGCGGTGCCCTCTGCCGCGCACGCCTCGACTGGCTCGCCGCCCGCCTCGACGAAGCGCCCGGGCGGCCCACCATGCTGTTTCTCCACCACCCGCCGCTGCCGCTCGGGGTGCCAGAG
>JALWTH010000223.1 GCA_027082975.1 Paracoccaceae bacterium
GGGCGGCGGCGATTTTTCGCAGAAAAATCGGGCCTCCGGCGGGAGTATTTATCAGAAAGATGAAAGGGGGGACATGCGGCCGGGAGAGCGCAATCTGATAACCGATGTGGCCGGGCTTGTGGTGGGCAATGCCTCGGATACGAAGATCAAGACCGGGGTGACGGTGCTGTTGGGGGAGCGGCCGTTCGTGGCCGGTCTGCATGTCATGGGCGGCGCGCCGGGGACGCGCGAGAGCGATCTGCTGGCGCCGGACAAGCTGGTGCAGGAGGTGGATGCGCTGGTGCTGTCCGGGGGCTCGGCCTTCGGGCTGGATGCGGCTTCGGGCGTGGCCGACGGGTTGCGTGCCGAGGGGCGCGGATTTGCGGTCGAGGGCCAGCGGGTGCCGATCGTGCCGGGAGCGATCCTGTTCGACTTGCTGAACGGCGGCGACAAGGACTGGGCCGAGAACCCTTACAAGCGGCTGGGGCGTGCGGCGCTGGCGGGTGCGGGGGAGGATTTCGCCCTGGGCAGCGCGGGCGCGGGCGCGGGGGCGACGCTGGCCGATCTCAAGGGCGGGCTGGGCTCGGCCTCGCTGGTGCTGGAGAGCGGCGTGAGAGTGGGCGCGCTGGTGGCGGTCAATGCGGTGGGCTCGGCCACCTATGGCGACGGGTTTTTCTGGGCCGCGCCGTGGGAGATGGGGGGGGAGTTCGGCGGGCGCGGCTCCGGCCCCGGCTTCGATCCGGCCGCCGCGCCCGTCACCAAGCTGGGCGCGCGCCAGGCCACCACCATCGCCATCGTCGCCACCGATGCGGCGCTCGACCAGGCCCAGGCCACGCGCCTGGCGGTGGCGGCCCATGACGGCATGGCGCGCGCCATCGTGCCCAGCCACACGCCCTATGATGGCGATCTGGTCTTTGCGGTCTCGACCGGGGCGCGGGCGCTCACGGATCCGGCGCGCGATCCGCTGGCGCTGGGCCATGCGGCGGCGGTCTGCCTGAGCCGAGCCATTGCCCGCGGGGTTTACGCGGCCAGCCCGGCGCCCGGCGATCTGCTGCCCTGCTGGCGCGAGAAGTTTGGCGCCGGCTAGGCCGTCAGGGCTGGCGAAGCGTGGGGCTACGCCCCCAGGGAGAAACGGCCATTTGCCGCGTCCCAGTGGTAATTCCGGGCCTCTGCGTCCACATCCGAGGCCAGCCGGGCCAGGCTGTCGATGATGTAATCCACGGTGGCGTCGTCCATCAGGTAGCTGAAATTGAGCCGCACCCAGCCGGGCTTGTGGATCGTCTCGCCGCGCAGGATCTCGCCGCGGATTTCCTCGGAGCGGGCGCGGCCGATCCCCAGCAGGCGGTGGCCATAGGGCCCGGCGCAGGCGCAGCCGCCGCGCGCCTGAATGCCGTAGAGGTCGCTGAGCATGGCGGTGAACAGCGCCGGCGGCACCGGGGCGCCGCTTGCATCGGTGACCAGCAGGGAAAAGAACGGCAGGCGCGGCGCCTTGCCGAGCCCGAGGATGGTCAGGCGGGGGTGGTCCTTCCAGGCCGCTTCGGCGCGCGCCCGGGCGCGCTCTTCGCGTGCGTGGATCGCCTCCGTCCCCGCCGCCTCCTTGACGAGGAAGGCCAGCCCCGCGCGGATATCGCCGATGATGTTGGGCGTGCCCGCCTCTTCGCGCGCCACCAGGTCTTCGAGGTAGTCGTGCCGCCAGGGCGAGACAAAGGCCACCGTGCCGCCGCCGGGCTGGCTCGGGCGGGTGCGGCGCACCGCCTCCCTGCGCACCACCAGCACGCCCGAAGCGCCCGGCCCGCCGGCAAATTTGTGCGGCGAGAGCACCAGCGCATCCATCTCGCGCGCGTCGATCGGCAGATAGGGCCCGCCGCCCGCGTAATCCCACACGCTGAGCGCCCCGTGGCGCCGGAGCAGCGCGCTCACCGGGGCCGGGTCGGTGAGGATGCCGGTGACGTTGGAGGCGGCGGAAAAGGCGCCGATCCTGAGGTCGGCATCGGCATGTTCGTCCAGCGCTTCGGCGAGCGCGGCCAGGTCCGGCCCGCCGGCGGCGGCTTCCGGGATCTCCACCACCTCGGCCCGGCTCTCGCGCCAGGGCAGCAGGTTCGAGTGGTGCTCGTAGGGGCCGACGAAGACCACCGCGCGCCGGGCCTCGTTCACCCCCAGCAGGCTCACCAGCCTGTTCAGCCCCGCCGTGGCCCCGGCGCCGGTGAAGATCACCGCATGTTCCGCCCCCGCCCCGGTGAGCCGGGCGATCTCGCCGCGCGCCTGCTCGCGCAGCGCCGTGGTGCGCGCGCCGGTGAACGAGGCCTCGCTGTGGGTGTTGGCGTAAAACGGCAGCACCTCGTCGCGCACGAAGTCCTCGACCTGCGCGAGCGCCCGGCCCGAAGCGATGTAATCGGCATAGATGAGCGGCACTTCGCCGCGCGGGCCGGGGATCTTCCGCCCCTCGCCGATCAGTCCCGCGCGCAGGGCGGCGATGGGATCGGGGCTGGCGAGGCGGGCGCGAAAGGCGGAAAGTGGCATGGCGGACTCCTTTTGGCCGAATATCCCTCGCCGGGCGGGCGAATATCTCCCCTTTTTCGCGTTGTTTTTCGCTTTATCCGTTCATATGATCGGCTCATGGCAGATTCATACGATCATATCGACCGCGCGATTCTCAATGCCCTTCAGGCCGACGCCTCGCTCAGCCAGCGCGCGCTGGCCGAGCGGGTGGGGCTCTCGCAAAATGCCTGCTGGCGGCGCCTGCACCGGCTCAGCGAACAGGGCGTGCTGCGCGGCTCGCGCGCGCGCATCTGCCGCGAGAAGCTGGGGCTCGATCTGGTGGTTTTCGTGATGCTGCGCACCCGCCACCACAGCGCCGACTGGCTGCGCGCCTTTCGCCGCCATGTGCTGACCATCCCCGAAGTGGTGGATTTCCACCGCATCGGCGGGGATTACGACTACATGCTGAAAGTGGTGACCGAGGACATGCGCGCCTATGACCGCGTCTATCGGCGCCTGATCGAGGGGGTGGAGCTGGACAGCGTCACCTCCTATTTCGCCATGGAGGCCATCGCCGAGGAGCGCCCGCTTTTGCTGTGAGCAAGCAAAAGGGCCGCCCGCGGGCGACCCTTGCAAACCATATGGCCAGAACGATCAGTTCTTGGCGTAGAATTCCACCACCAGGTTCGGCTCCATCTGCACCGGATAGGGCACGTCGCTCAGGCTGGGAGTGCGCAGAAAGGTGGCGGTCATCCTGGAGTGATCCACCTCGATATATTCCGGCACGTCGCGCTCGGGGAGCGCCACGGCTTCGAGCACCATGGCCAGCTGCTTGGAGCGGTCGCGCACCTCGATCACGTCGCCTTCGCTGACCCGGTAGGAGGGGATGTTGACCCGCCGGCCGTTGACCTTGACATGGCCGTGGTTGACGAACTGGCGGGCGGCAAAGATCGTGGGCACGAACTTGGCGCGATAGACCACCGCATCCAGCCGGCGCTCCAGCAGGCCGATCAGGTTTTCGCCGGTATCGCCGCGGATCCGCTCGGCCTCGGCATAGATGCGGCGGAACTGCTTTTCGGTGAGGTCGCCGTAATAGCCCTTGAGCTTCTGCTTGGCCCTGAGCTGGATGCCGAAATCGCTGAGCTTGCCCTTGCGGCGCTGGCCGTGCTGGCCGGGGCCGTATTCGCGGCGGTTGACCGGGGATTTGGGGCGGCCCCAGATGTTTTCGCCCATGCGGCGGTCGATCTTGTACTTGGCAGACGTGCGTTTGCTCACGGCTGATCTCCTTCTGTGTGGCGTACCGGCCCGGCGGATCCGGCCCGGCGCGATGAAGGGCGTTGTCCTCTGGATTTACCCGCCTTTCTCCGGCTCCTTTCGGCTCCAGCCGCAGACGGCACCTGACAGGCATCCCCTTGCGGGGGCCACCAACACCAATGAAGCCGCGCTTATACAGGCGCCCGCGCGGGAGTCAACCGCTCTTTGCGCCGGCGAATCCGGGCCCGGCAGGCCAGATGTCCCACGGCCGGAAGTTGCCACCGCCTCCCCGGCGGTATATGCCGCCTCCATGCCCCGCTACGCTCTGAAGATCGAATATCACGGCGCCCCCTTCTGCGGCTGGCAGCGCCAGAAGGACCAGCCCTCGGTGCAGGGCGCGCTGGAGGCGGCGCTGGCGCGGCTGGAGAGGGGCGTGCCCTCCATCGCCGCGGCCGGGCGCACCGATGCCGGCGTGCACGCAACCGGGCAGGTGGCCCATTGCGACCTCGCCCGCGACTGGGAGCCGTTTCGCCTGATGGAGGCGCTGAACCATCACCTGAAGCCGGCGCCGGTCGCCGTGCTGGCCTGCGCGCGCGTGGGGGACGACTTCCACGCCCGGTTCAGCGCCCGCGAGCGGCGCTACCTGTTTCGCCTGATCAGCCGCCGCGCGCCGCTCACCCACGAGGCCGGGCTGGCCTGGCAGCTGCGCCATGGGCTGGACGTGGCGGCCATGCAGGAAGCGGCCGGATACCTGCTGGGCCGGCACGACTTCACCACCTTCCGCTCCAGCATGTGCCAGGCGAAGAGCCCGGTAAAGACGCTGGACGAATTGCGGGTGGAGGAGGTGGCGCTGGCGCATGGCACCGAATACCGCTTTCACGTGCGCGCGCGCTCGTTCCTGCACAATCAGGTGCGCAGCTTTGTCGGCACGCTCGAGCGGGTCGGGGCCGGGGCCTGGCGCCCGGACGACGTGCGCCGGGCGCTGGAGGCCCGCGACCGTGCCGCCTGCGGGCCGGTCAGCCCGCCCCAGGGGCTGTATCTGACCCATG
>JALWTH010000224.1 GCA_027082975.1 Paracoccaceae bacterium
GCCCCCACCACCCGGGCAAAGCCGCGCTGATAGGTTGCGCGGGAGACGATTTTTCGCAGAAAAATCGTGCCTCCGGCGGGGATATTTTTGAACAGAAGAAGAGGAGAGCTGCCCTAAAACAAGCTGCCCTGGTCGGGGGGGGCGGGCTTGTTTCTGGCCGGTTTCGCGGGGCCGATTTTCAGGCGGCCGTCGGAGAATTCGATCTCCAGCGCGCGGGCCTGTGCCGCGCTGGCCTTGCTGGTGATGACCTTGCCATCGCCGCGCACCACCGCATAGCCGCGCTTGAGGGTTTCGGTATAGCCGAGGCTCTGGCGCATCCGCTCCAGCGCTTCGAGGCGGGCGCGGTGGGTGGCGGTGCCCTGTGCGAAGGCGCGGGTGAGGCGGGTGGCAAGGGCGGCGAGGCTCTGGCGGTCGCGGGCGATCCGCGCGGTCAGGCGCGCGGGGTCGTAGCGGCTGAGGAGCTGCGCGAGGGCGCGGCGCTTTTCGCCGGTGCCGCGGGTGAGCGCCGGGGCGAGGCGGGCGCTCTGGCGGGCGAGGGTGCGGCCTGCCTCCTGCAGGCGGGCGGTGAGCGCTTGCGGGCGCAGGCCGGCGCCGGCCCGGGCAAGCTGGACGCGGGCGATGGCGGTGCGCTGGCCGAGGGCGGCGGGCAGGCGCTCGCCGGCGCGGTCGAGGCGCTGGCGCGGGTTGTCGAGCAGGCTTTGCGCACGCGGCAGGGCGCGCGAGAGATCGGCGAGGCGCTGGGCGCGGCGGGCGATGGCGTCGGTGGCGGCGCGGCTGAGGCGCGTCCCCTGCTCCGCGGTCCAGGCCAGAAGCTCGAGGCGCACGGGCACGGCGATTTCGGCGGCCGCCGTGGGGGTGGGGGCGCGCTTGTCGGACACGTAGTCGATCAGGGTGGTGTCGGTTTCGTGGCCCACCGCCGAGATCAGCGGTATCTGCGAATCCGCCGCCGCGCGGGCGACGATTTCCTCGTTGAAGCCCCAGAGGTCCTCGACCGAGCCGCCGCCGCGCGCCACGATCAGCAGGTCCGGGCGCGGGACCTTGCCGCCCTCCGGCAGCGCGTTGAAGCCACGGATCGCCGCCGCGACCTGCGGCGCGCAGGCCTCGCCCTGCACCGCGACGGGCCAGATCAGCACATGGCGCGGGAAGCGTTCGCGCAGCCGGTGCAGGATATCGCGGATCACCGCGCCCTGGGGCGAGGTGATGACCCCGATCACATCGGGCAGGAAGGGAAGCGGGCGTTTGCGCTCGGGGGCAAAGAGCCCTTCGGCGGCGAGCTTCTTCTTGCGCTTCTCCAGCATCGCCATCAGCGCGCCCTCGCCCGCCACCTGCACGTCATCGACATTGAGCTGGTATTTCGACTGCGCGCCGAAGGTGGTCATGCGCCCGGTGACGATCACCTCCATGCCTTCCTCGGGGCGGATCGACAGGCGCGCGACCTGGCCCTTCCAGCTCACCGCCGCCAGCACGGCGCGCTGATCCTTGAGGTCGAAATAGAGATGCCCCGAGCGCGCCAGCATCACCCGGCCCACCTCGCCGCGCACCCGCACGCGGCCAAAGGTGCCCTCGATGGTGCGCTTCACCGCGCCGGAAATCTCGCTCACCGTGTATTCGGGCGTGTTGCGCCCCGGCGCGTCGTCGTCGATCAGGCTCATGGTGTTCCTTGCCTTGCTGCCGGGGCAAGCTTAGAACGCCGGCACGGAAAGGCCAAGCGGGGGAGCCATGAATATCCTGATACTCGGCGGCGGCGGGCGCGAACATGCGCTGGCCTGGGCGGTGAAGCAGAATCCGAAATGCGACCGGCTGATCGTGGCCCCGGGCAATGCCGGGATCGCGGCGATTGCCGAATGCGCAGCGCTCGATATCGAGGATGGCGGGGCGGTGGCGGAATTCGCGGCGGAGAACGCGGTGGATTTCGTGATCATCGGCCCCGAGGCGCCGCTGGTCGCGGGCGTGGCCGACCGGCTGCGCGCGGCGGGGGTGCGCGTGTTCGGCCCCTCTGCCGCCGCCGCCCGGCTCGAGGCCTCCAAGGCCTTCACCCACGAGATCTGCGACGCCGCCGGAGTGCCCGCCGCCGGCTATGCGCGCTTCAGCGACCGCGATGCGGCGCGCGCGCATGTCGCCGCCAAGGGCGCGCCGATCGTCATCAAGGCCGACGGGCTTGCCGCCGGCAAGGGGGTGATCGTGGCCGAGGACGAGGAAGCGGCGCTCAGGGCGGTGGACGAGATGTTTGCCGGGGCCTTTGGCGCGGCCGGGGCCGAAGTGGTGATCGAGGAATTCATGGAAGGCGAGGAGGCGAGCTTCTTCGTGCTGTGCGATGGCACGGACGCCCTGCCCGTCGGCACCGCGCAGGACCACAAGCGCGTGGGCGAGGGCGACACCGGCCCCAATACCGGCGGCATGGGCGCCTATTCGCCGGCGCCGGTCTTGACCGAGGCGCTTCAGGCGCAGGTGATGGAGGAGATCATCCGCCCGACGCTCGCGGAAATGGCCGCGCGCGGCACGCCCTTTCAGGGGGTGCTTTATGCGGGGCTGATGATCCATGACGGGCGCGCCCGGCTGGTCGAATACAATGTGCGCTTCGGCGACCCGGAATGTCAGGTGCTGATGATGCGTCTCGGCGCGCAGGCGCTCGACCTGATGCAGGCCGCCGCCGAGGGGCGGCTTGGCGAGGCGCGGGTGAACTGGGCCGACGATCACGCCATCACCGTGGTCATGGCCGCGCGCGGCTATCCGGGCGCTTGCGAGAAGGGCAGCGCGATCGGGGGGCTCGAGGACCTGCCGGAAGACAGCATGCACATGGTCTTTCACGCCGGGACCGGCGCGCGCGGCGGCAAGATCGTCGCCACCGGCGGGCGGGTGCTCAATGTCACCGCCCGCGGAGAAAGCCTCGCCGAGGCGCGCGAGCGCGCCGATGACATGCTTGGGCGGATCGACTGGCCAGAAGGCTTCTTTCGCGCCGATATCGGCTGGCGCGCCCTTGCCGGGCGGGGCTGAGGGCGCCGATTTTTCTGCGAAAAATCGCCCCGCCCGCACCGTCTGCGCGGCGAAAGCGCTCTGGCCATGTCGCGCCCGGCGCGTTACCAATCCCCATGACCAGCGATCAGATCATTCTGTTTTCCCTGTTCGGCGGCGTGTTTGCCCTGCTGCTCTGGGGCCGTTTCCGCTACGACCTCGTGGCCTTTGGCGCGCTGATGGCGGGCGTGGTGCTGGGCGTGGTGCCGGCCAAGCACGCCTTTGACGGTTTCGGCCACCCGGCGACCCTGGTGGTGGCGCTGGTGCTGGTGGTCTCGGCCGGGCTGGTGCGCTCGGGCGCGGTGCTGCTGATCACCCGCACGCTGGTCGATTCCACCCGCGCGCTGGGTGCCCATATCGCGCTGATGGGGGCGATCGGCGGGCTGCTCTCGGCCTTCATGAACAACGTCGCGGCGCTGGCGCTGTTGATGCCGGTCGATATCCAGACCGCGCACAAGGCCGGCCGCGCGCCGGGGCTCAGCCTGATGCCGCTCTCCTTTGCCACCATCCTCGGCGGCATGGTCACGCTGATCGGCACGCCCCCCAACATCATCATCGCCGCGATCCGCGAAGACGCGCTGGGCGCGCCGTTTGCGATGTTCGATTTCGCTCCGGTGGGCGGCATCACGGCGCTTGCCGGCCTTGCCTTCGTGGCGCTGATCGGCTGGCGGCTGATCCCGCGCCCCGAGGGCGGGGAGGAAGGGCGCGACCCGATGGCGAAATACGGCACCTATCTGGCCGAACTCACCGTGCCCGGGGGCTCGAAGCTGATCGGCGAGCGCCTGCACGCGCTCGACGAGGCCGCCGAGCAGAGCGATGTCGCCATTCTCGGCCTGATCCGCGACGGCAAGCGCCGCTATGGCACCCAGCGCAATACCCGGCTCGAGGCCGGGGATACGCTGGTGCTGGAAGCCAGCCCCGAGGCGCTGGACGAGTTTCGCGCCGCCCTCGACCTCGCCTTTGCCGACCAGAAGCGCGAACAGCGCCTCAGGGCCGAGGGCGCGGGGCTCTCCAAGATCGAGGTGGTGGTGCCCGAAGGCGCGCGCATCGAGGGCAAGAGCGCCCAGGCGATCGGGCTCAACTGGCGCAGGCAGGCGGTGCTGATGGGCATTTCGCGCTCCGGCCGGCGCATCAGCGGCGCGCTGCGCAAGGCACGGATCCGCGCGGGCGACATCCTGCTGCTGCTGGTGCCCGAAGGCTCGGAGGCGGAAGTGACCGAATGGCTCGGCGCCCTGCCGCTCGCGGAGCGCGGCCTTGCGGTGACCGTGAACCGCAAGGTGTGGCTGGCGATCGGCCTGTTCGGCGCGGCGGTGGCGGCGGCGAGCTTCGGCCTCCTCTACCTGCCGGTGGCGCTGGGGCTGGTGGTGGTGGCCTATGTGCTCGCCGGCATCCTGCCGCTGGCGGAAATCTACGACCACATCTCCTGGCCGGTGGTGGTGCTCTTGGGCAGCATGATCCCGCTGGGCGCGGCGCTGGAAAGCTCCGGCGGCACCGAGCTGATCGCCGGCTGGCTGATCGGCCTCACCGAGGGCCTGCCGCCCTGGGCGATCCTCACCGTGCTGATGGTGGTGACCATGAGCCTCTCGGACGTGCTCAACAACACCGCCACCACCATCGTCGCCGCCCCCATCGGCATCGAAATGGCCCGCGCCCTTGGCGTCAACCCGGACCCGTTCCTGATGGCGGTGGCGATTGCCGCCTCCTGCGCCTTCCTCACCCCGATCGGCCACAAGAACAATACCGTGAT
>JALWTH010000225.1 GCA_027082975.1 Paracoccaceae bacterium
CGGGGGCGCGGATTGAAACCAAATCAGTCTGGCTGATACTACATGTAGCCCGTCGCCCCCCACCCGGGGGCGCGGATTGAAACACTGCCGGGACCTGATTCTCGCGCTTGTTATGCGTCGCCCCCCACCCGGGGGCGCGGATTGAAACCAAATCAGTCTGGCTGATACTACATGTAGCCCGTCGCCCCCCACCCGGGGGCGCGGATTGAAACCGCCTCATTGTCCGGGGATTCGATCAGCGCGACTGTCGCCCCCCACCCGGGGGCGCGGATTGAAACAGCGCGTCCGGGATGCGTGGCTGGCAATGAGGCCGTCGCCCCCCACCCGGGGGCGCGGATTGAAACCGTGTAGCACCCCCTGCACACCGCCATTTCATCGTCGCCCCCCACCCGGGGGCGCGGATTGAAACTGCCGGTCAGTTTGGCGTGCGGGTGCGATTCAGGCAAAGCCCGGCTCGAAACCCGCGCGAGCGAGCGGCCGGGCGTTCCACGAAGAAGATGATCTGCCCGAGCATGTATCCAGTATTATCAAAACTCCATGCGGATTCCCCCATGCCTTGGGCGATCGTGTCTTCTGTTCATGCCAGCGCCATGGCGCGGTATGTGCCAATGGTGGCTGCGCTCACAGGGCCAGGGTGCGAAAAACTTTCGGCAGCACCTCCGGCAGGTCCTCCGCGATCAGGCCGGGGCCGAAGGCGCGGGCGCATTCGGCGTGCAGGAAGGCACCGGTCTCGGCAGCCTCTGGGGGTGCGAAGCCGCGCACCATGAGGCCGGTGATGAAGCCTGCGAGCACGTCGCCCGAGCCGGCGGTGGCCAGCCAGGGCGCGGCGCGCGCGCCGGTGGCGTCGTGGATCGCCGCCTGCCCGTCGGGGGTGGCAATCACCGTCTCAGGCCCCTTCAGCAGCACCACGCAGCCGGCGCGCTTGGCCGCGGCGCGGGTGGCGGCGAGGCGGTCTGCGGCAAGCCGGGGGGCGAGGTCGGCAAACAGCCGGGCAAACTCGCCTTCATGGGGAGTAAGGACGCAATTTTCATGCAGGGATTCAAAGAGCTCTGCCGGGTTGTTCATGTAGGCGGTGAGGGCATCGGCATCGAGCAGACAGGCCCGGCGCGCGGCCAGCGCCACCGGCACCAGCGCGCGCGCCCGCGCCTGCCCGAGCCCCGGCCCGAGGCAGAGCGCGTTCAGGCGCGCGTCCTGAAGCGCCCGCGCGAGCGCCCCTCCATCGCCGATTTCGCGCAGCATGATCGCCGTCACCTGCGCCGCGTTCTCGGCCAGCGCGTCATGGGGCACGCCCAGCGTCACCAGCCCGGCGCCGACCCGGAGCGCCCCCCGCGCCGCCATGCGCGCCGCGCCGCCCCGCCCGGGCCCGCCCGAGAGGATCAGCGCGTGGCCGTGGGCGTATTTGTGCGCCTGCGGGTCCTTGGCGAGGCGCTTGAGGGCGATGGTGTCGCGGGTGATCTGGCGTGGCACCTTGTACATTTGAGGCCTCCGGCGGGGATATTTATGGCAAGAGGAAGATCACAGGCCGATATCCTTGATCACCACCTGCCCGCAATAGCGCGGCCCGGCGCCGAGGCGGTGGCCGCGTTTCATGCGGTGGAAGGTGACGGTGAGGGCCACTTTCGGGGCGGCGCCGAGGATTTCGCCGCTGTCGGTATCGAGCCCCGAGGGCAGGTCGATGGCGAGCGTGGCCGGGCGGGCGTGTTCGGGGATGGTTTCGCTGGCCGCGTCAAAGCGTGCGAACCATTCGATGAGGCAGGGGCTTTCGATGGGGCGCGAAAGGCCGGTGCCGAACAGCGCGTCCACCAGCAGGTCGCATGCGGGCATTGGCATGGCGGCCTCACCCGTGCAGGCCGGGCGCACCGGGCCGAGGGTGCGCCAGGCGTCGTGATTGGCGCGCGCATCCGGCGGCAGGCGGGCGGGATCGCCAAACACAAACACCTCGACCGCCCAGCCCGCCTGCCTGAGGAGGCGCGCGACCACGAAGCCGTCGCCGCCATTGTTGCCCGGCCCGCAGAGGATCGTGGCGCGGTGCGGGCGGGCGGCAAGGCGCGGCCATGCCTCGCCGATCGCCGCGACCACGCCCGCGCCTGCGCGCTCCATCAGCGCCAGCCCGGTTACTTTGCCGGACTCGATCGCTGCCCGCTCGGCGGCGCGCATTTCTGCGGCGGTGAGAAGGTCGGTCATCCTGGCATCCCCCGATTCATTTCTGCGCAAATTTCGCGCAATCTGCACAAATTTTGGGCACGGGCCGCGAAAATCGGCCGCGCGCCCCGGCCCGCCCATCCTATCCGATTGCCCCGCCGGGGCGAAAGTGGTCTCTGGCTTCAGCACGGGGCCTTGGGAGAATCTCCATGAAAAAGATCGAAGCGATCATCAAGCCGTTCAAGCTCGACGAGGTGAAGGAAGCGCTGCAGGATATCGGCGTCTCGGGTCTCAGCGTGATCGAGGTCAAGGGATTTGGCCGCCAGAAGGGCCATACCGAGCTCTATCGCGGGGCCGAATATGTGGTCGATTTCCTGCCCAAGGTGAAGATCGAGGTGGTGCTGCCCGCCGACATGGTGGAAGCCGCCATCGCCGCCATCATCGAGGCCGCCAATACCGACAAGATCGGCGACGGCAAGATTTTCGTCTCCGACATCGAACAGGCGGTGCGCATCCGCACCGGGGAAACGGGGCTTGATGCCGTATAGGCGCGGGCCCGCACGAATCTGCAACAGAAGGACCAGAAAATGAGCATCAAGGACGTTCTTGCAACCATCAAGGATGAGGATGTGGCCTATGTGGACATCCGCTTTACCGACCCGCGCGGCAAGCTGCAGCATGTGACCGTCATGGCCGACCAGGTGGACGAGGATTTCCTCGAGGAAGGCTTCATGTTCGACGGCTCGTCGATTGCCGGCTGGAAGTCGATCGAAGCCAGCGACATGAAGCTGATGCCCGACACCGACAGCGCCTATATCGACCCCTTCTATGCCGAGAAGACCCTGGCGCTGCACTGCTCCATCGTCGAGCCCGATACCGGCGAGGCCTATGAGCGCGACCCGCGCTCCACCGCCGAGAAGGCCGAGGCTTATCTCAAGGCTTCCGGCATTGGCGATGTGGCCTATTTCGGCCCCGAGGCGGAGTTTTTCCTGTTTGACGACGTGCGCTACAATGTGGGGATGAACAAGGTCTCCTACGAGGTCGATGCCACCGACGCGGCCTGGAACACCGACACCGAGTATGAAATGGGCAATACCGGCCACCGCCCCGGCGTCAAGGGCGGCTATTTCCCGGTCAACCCGGTGGACGATGCCCAGGACATCCGCTCGGAAATGCTCTCGACCATGAAGGCGATCGGCATGAAGGTGGACAAGCACCACCACGAAGTGGCCTCCTGCCAGCACGAGCTGGGGCTGGTCTTCGACAGCCTCACCCGCCAGGCCGACAACCTGCAGAAATACAAGTATGTGATCCACAACGTGGCCCAGGCCTATGGCAAGTCCGCCACCTTCATGCCCAAGCCGATCGCCGGCGACAACGGCACCGGGATGCACTGCAACATGTCGATCTGGAAAGACGGCAAGCCGCTCTTTGCCGGCGACAAATATGCCGATCTGTCGCAGGAAGCGCTGTGGTTCATCGGCGGCATCCTCAAGCACGCCAAGGCGCTCAACGCCTTCACCAATCCGGCGACCAACTCCTACAAGCGCCTGATCCCCGGCTTCGAGGCCCCGGTGCTGCGCGCCTATTCGGCCCGCAACCGCTCCGGCTGCGTGCGCATCCCGTGGACCGAGAGCCCCAAGGCCAAGCGCGTCGAGGCCCGCTTCCCCGACCCGGCGGCGAACCCGTATCTGGCCTTCTCCGCCCTGCTGATGGCCGGCCTTGACGGGATCAAAAACAAGATCGACCCGGGTCCGGCTCAGGACAAGAACCTCTACGACCTGCCGCCCGAGGAGCTCGAGGGCATCCCCACGGTCTGCGCATCCCTGCGCGAGGCGCTCGAGGCGCTGGAGGAAGATCACGACTTCCTGCTCGCCGGCGACGTCTTCACCAAGGACCAGATCGAGGGCTACATGGAGCTGAAGTGGGAAGAGGTGTATGAATACGAGCACACCCCGCACCCGGTGGAGTTCAAGCTCTATTATTCCTGCTGAATCAGCACAATAAGAGATAAAGTTAAAGCAAAAGGGCGCCTCTGCGGGCGCCCTTTTCGCGCTTGCGCTGCGCCCGCGGCCGCGGGGGGCGAATTTTCGCAGAAAATCGGGGGCACCGACAGCAAATCGCCCGATCCTCCCCTGCCCGTTCCAACGCGAATTGCCGGCGAAAACCGGACCGGTTCACCAAATCGAACGATTCATGCCGTAAAACCTCCCCATTGCCATGCCTGTATCGCCGGTATGGTTGCCCAGGAGATTGCCGCATGGTTTGCCTTGCGCCCGGAAAATTCGCGACCGAAGCCGAAGCCGGCCCCGCCCGGCCGACGCGCGCCGCGCGTGCCGAACTGCTGCTCAGCTGCCTGCCCGATACGCACCCGGACAGGCTCGCCGCCCGGGCGCTGCAGGCGCTGGGGCCGGCGGCCGGCGCCCCGGACGCCGCGCGCCAGCCCCACCCGGACATGCTGACCCTGCGCTTTGCCGGCGGCTTCCTCGGCCTCGCCATCCGCCCCTTTCCGCTGGGGGCCGCGCATTTCCACCGCGCCATCGCCCCCTTCACCCCGCCGGGCGAACGCGCCGAGATGCTGCGCCTGATCGCCCATCACGAGGCCCATCTGAGC
>JALWTH010000226.1 GCA_027082975.1 Paracoccaceae bacterium
ATGCCGGGGTGGGCGGGCAGGCAGAGGCGGCCCCTGAATGGGCTTCCTCCAACCCTCGACAAAGGGCATGCGGCCGCCCGGGTGGGCGCGAATGCGCCCGCCGTGGGGCGGGCGGGCGCATGCCCGGGCCGCTGAAGCGCCCCGGGCCGGACACAGGCTGTCAGGTGCCCCAACCCTCAGCGCATCTGCAGGGGCGCGCCGAGATCGGCGGGGGCGATCCGGGCGACAAAGGCGATGATGTTGTTGAAATCCTCGACGCTCAGGCGCAGCGGCACGATCGGCGGCGGGGCGGTGGCGGCAAAGGGCTCGGTCAGCCCCTCGATCTGGGTAAAGGACGGGTGCGGGCGGCGCTGGTAATAGGTGGCAAAGCGCGCCTGCCAGTCGCCGAGCGCGCGCAGCACCGCGAAAGAGGGGGTGGAGCCGACCCCCTGCATCCGGTTCTCAGCGCCCACCACATGGCAGCGCCCGCAATTGCGATAAGCGAGCGCCTTGCCGGCGGCCAGGTCGCCCTCGGGCAGGGCAGCGTCGGCGGCTTCCTCCTCCGGCTTCACCGCCCTCAGCAGCGGCGCGCCGTCCTGCCGGTAGGCGGTGAGCGTACGCAGGCCGATCTCGGAGCCGAGCCATTTGAGAAACCTTTTCGCCGAAGGGCTGGCCTCGCCCCGCGCCCAGGCAGCATAGGCCCCGCCAGGCCCCTCGACCAGCCCCGCCACGCCCTCGGGCGCGCCGGTGGCGAAGATCACCTCGGCCCCCTCGGGGCTTTCCACCAGCGCGACCGGGACTTGCGTCTTGAGCCGGAAGCGTGGCAGCACATAGGCCATCAGCCCGGCCGCGACCAGCTCCGGCGCCGCAAAGAGGCGCACTTCCTCCGGGGCCGCCCGGGCGGGCAGCAGCGCCGGGCCGAAGAGCAGGCACAGACAGAGGCATATCCGATGCGGCATCCGCATGTGGCCAGACTAGGAGCGCGCCTTTGGCGCCGTCAATGGGGGGCGCGGCCATGAGCGTCAGCCGCGCCGAGGTGCTCAAGACCCTCGAAGGCATCAAGGCCCCGGACGGGCGCGATATCGTCGGCGCCGGGATGGTGCGGGCGCTGTCGGTGGAAGGCGGCGCGGTGCGCTTCGTGCTGGAAGTGCCCGCGGGCACGGGCGAGGCCATGGCGCCGGTGCGCGATGCGGCCGAAGCGGCTTTGGAAGCCCTGCCGGGGGTCACTTCCGTGAGCGTGCCGATGACCGCGCCCGCCGCGCCCGCCGCCGCGCCCGAGGCCCCGCCGGACCTTGGCCGCGCGCAAGGCGCGCCCGCAGGTCCCGCGCCGCTGGATGACGTCGCCCGCATCCTCGCTATCGCCTCGGGCAAGGGGGGCGTGGGCAAGTCCACCGTCTCGGCCAATCTCGCCTGCGCGCTCGCCGCCGAGGGGCGCCGCGTCGGCCTGCTCGATGCCGACGTGTTCGGCCCCTCTCAGCCGCGTATGCTGGGGGTGTCCGGCCACCCGTCTTCACCGGATGGAAAGACCATTATTCCGCTCAGAAATCATGGGGTTACCCTCATGTCCATCGGCCTGATGACGCGCGACGACGAAGCGGTGATCTGGCGCGGGCCGATGCTGATCGGCGCGCTCGCACAGCTGCTGGGCCAGGTCGCCTGGGGCACGCTCGACATCCTGCTCATGGACCTGCCGCCGGGCACCGGCGACGTGCCGATGACGCTGGCGCAGAAGGCGCGCCTGGACGGGGCGATCGTGGTCAGCACCCCGCAGGACGTGGCGCTTCTGGATGCGCGCAAGGGGATCGACATGTTTGCCAGGATGGGCGTGCCGGTGATCGGGATGATCGAGAACATGTCCACCCATATCTGCTCGCGATGCGGCCATGAGGAGCACACTTTCGGCCATGGCGGGGTGGCGCGCGAGGCCGAGCGGCTCGGGGTGCCGCTGCTCGGAGAATTGCCGCTGGATATCGCCATCCGCGAGGCCGCCGATGCCGGCGCGCCGGTGGTGGTCTCGCGCCCCGATTCGCCGCAGGCCGAGGCCTTTCGCGCGCTTGCCCGCCGGCTGATCGCGGAGGGCCAGGCATGAGCGAGGACGACCTGTTCGAAGCCCCGCGCCCGGCCAGCTTTCCGCCGCTGATGCAGGGCGAGGAACTGGCAGCGGGCGATCCCTTTGCCAAGGCCTGCATGCGGGCGATGCTGGGCTGCGACAGCGGGCTGATCACCTACCGGATCAGCGCCGACCACCTGCGCGCGGCCCTGGTGCTGGCCCCGGAAGAGCCGCTCAGCCGCGCCATGCTGGCCCTGCCCGCCTGCGCGCTGGGGCTGCAAAACGCGCTCGGCGCGCTGGCGCCGCCGGAAGTGGCGGTGCATCTGGGCTGGGAGGGGGCGCTCTGGGTCAACGGCGCGCGCGCCGGCCGGATGCGCGCGGCCGCCAGCAGCGACGCGCCCGAGGCGGTGCCCGACTGGCTGGTGATCGGCATCGAGTTGCAGCTTCTGCCTCGCGGCGCGGGAGAGGGCGGGGGCGAAGGCGGGCTCGACCCCACCCGCACCTCGCTCGCCGAGGAGGGCTGCGGCGACATTGCCCCGCTGCGCCTGCTCGAAAGCTGGGCCCGCCACGCGCTGGTCTGGCTGAGCCGGCTTGATGCGGGCGATATCCGCGCCCTGCATGAAGACTGGCGCGGCCTTGCCCACGGGCTCGGCAAGGAGGTGGCGTTCGAGGCCGGCGGCGAAGCGCTCAGCGGCCATTTCCTAGGCATCGACGAGGATTTCGCCATGCTCCTGCGCAAGGGTGGCACCACCCGCGCCATCCCCCTCACCCACCTGCTGGAGGCCACGACATGAAGCTCGCCCGCGCCCTGCATCTGGACCAGAGCGATGCACAGGTCTTTCACCGCGCCGCGGCGGCGGGCGAATGGGCGATTTCCGGGGGGTTCGAATTTTCCAACTGGGAGGAGGCCGACCTCACCGGCAAGGCGCGCCAGGCTTTTGCCAATGGCTGGCTCGGGCTCGGGAGCTTCGGCCGGGTCAGCCTGGTCGCCGTGGCGCGGATCACGCAAGCGGAGATGGAAGCGCTGGAGCAGGCGCTGGCGGCGCATTTCGTGGCGCTCTACGGCGCGCCGTCGGTTGAGGCCGCCCTGCCGGTGGCGCGCGAGGAGCTTGCCCATATGGTGGAGCTGTGCTCCGGGCTCGATGAGGGCACGCTGCTCGGGGTCTCGCGCGAACTCACCGGCGCGGGCCTGCGCGAGGCCTTCCGGGTGCTGGACGCGCCCGAAGCCACCCTCGCCCAGATCGCCCCGCACCTGCCGCCGGAGGGGTAAACGATTTTTCTGCGAAAAATCGGTGCCTCCGGCGGGAGTATTTGGCGAAAGGCGAAAGGGGCGCTATGGGCGCGGTTCTCGCATCCGTTGGTAGACCCCTTCGGGGAGATCGAGGGCGGCGGAGAGGTCGGCCAGTTGCGCAAGGGAGAGGGTGATGCGGGCCTTGCGGTCGTCGTCCTGCCATTGTTCGACGGTGATGCGATCTTCGCCGGCGCGGATGATGACGTCTTCGCGAAGGGGTGCGGGGCCTTCGTCGATCAGGGTGATCACGGTGGCGTCGAATTCGTGTTCGATGCTGAACATGGGCCTTATCCCCTGGTGATCTCGCGCATGGCGGCGAGGAATTGGGCTACTTCCTCAAGCGAATTGTAGTGACACAGCGAGATGCGCGCGCAGCCTTCGAGCCCCAGCGGGGCGAGCACCGAGCCGGAGTAGTGGTCGGCCTTGCGCGCATGGGTGAGGATGCCGCGCGCGTTGAGGGCGGCGACGAGCGCGGGGGCGTCCATGCCCTCGACATTGAGCGAGACGAGGCCCTCGCGCGCCGGGTTGTCGGCGCCGCCGATCAGGCTGACGCCCGGCAGGGCGGCAAGGCCCGGCTGGTTGCCGATCCCGTGCAGCATGGCGTCGGTGAGGGTCTTTTCGTGGGCGTGGATCGCGCGCCCGGCATGGGCGAGGCGGGCGCGGCGCGGGCCGGAGGCGCCGAGGCGGGTGCCGAGCCAGTCGAGATATTCGACCACGCGCGAGAAGGTCGCATAGGCGCCGGCATCGCGGGTGCCAAGCTCCCAGCGCGCTTCGCCGCCGCCGGGGAAGTGGTCATGCGGCATGGCGGCGAGGCGCTCGGAGAGCCAGGCCAGCCCGTAGCCGTGGCGCGAGAACATCTTGTAGGGCGAGAGCACATAGGCGTCGATCCCGCCCAGCGCCGCCACATCCACCGCGCCATGGGCGGCGTGCTGGATGCCGTCGACCACGATCAGGCAATCGGGTGCGATGGCGCGGATGGCGGCGGTGATGGCGGCCACATCGACGCCCATGCCGGTGACCGGCGAGGTGTGGATGATGGTGGCAAGGCGGGTATCGGGGGTGAGGGCGGCGGCGTAGGCCTCGGGCGTGACGGTGCCGGTGGCATTGTCATGGGCGACGACGATGTGGCGGCGCTGGCTGCGCTCGGCCCAGAGCCCGGCGGCGGCGCGCGAGGCGGGGTGTTCGAGGCTGGAGGAGACGAAGGCGCCGCCCTCGGCCGCGCCCAGGGCGGCGGCGCGGATCAGGCGAAACAGCAGCTCGGTGCCGCTTTCGCCGACGACGATCCGGCCCGTGCCGGCGCCGAGAAATTCCAGCGCATCGGCGCGGCCCTGCTCGATCATCTCCATCAGCGCGCGCGAGGCGGCATTGTCGCGGCCCTGGTTGTCGGGCATGGCGGCGAGCGTGGCCGAGGTCTCGACCACGCTGTTGAGGG
>JALWTH010000227.1 GCA_027082975.1 Paracoccaceae bacterium
CGCTGACCGGCAGGCCGATGGACAGGACCAGCCCGCTTTCCTCGCCGCGAAGCTCCTGTGAGTCGCGCTCATAGCGGAAATATTCACCGCCCAGCGAGGCGACCGGCACCAGCCCGTCGGCGCCGCTTTCGTCGAGCTTCACAAAGACGCCGAACCGCGTCACCCCGGAGATCCGCCCGGTGAACTCGGCCCCCACCCTCTCGGCCAGCCAGGCGGCAAGGTAGCGGTCATTGGTATCGCGCTCGGCCATCATCGAGCGCCGCTCGGTATCGGAGATATGCTCGGCCGTGGCCTCAAGCCGCGCCACGTCCTCCGCCGACAGCCCGTCCGCGCCCCAGCCATGGCCGGCGATCAGCGCGCGATGCACGATCAGGTCCGCATAGCGGCGGATCGGCGAGGTGAAATGCGCGTAGTTTCTGAGCGCCAGGCCGAAATGGCCGAAATTGCGCTTGTCGTAATAGGCCGTCTGCATCGCGCGCAGGGTGGAGAGGTTTATCAGCTCGTCGAACTCGCTGCCCACGGCCTGCGCCAGCAGCTGATTGAGGTGGCGGGTCTTGAGCACCTGCCCCTTGGCCAGCGTGAAGCCCGAGGCCTCGGCCACCTCGCGCAGGGCGTCGAGCTTTTCCGGGCTCGGCTCCTCGTGGACGCGAAACAGCAGCGGGCGGCCGAGCCGGTTCAGCTCCTCGGCGGCGGCGACATTGGCCAGGATCATGCATTCCTCGACCAGCCGGTGTGCGTCCAGCCGCTCGGCCAGGCGCACGCTCTCCACCCGGCCATCCTCGGAGAGCACAATCCTGCGTTCGGGCAGGTCGAGATCGAGCGGCTGGCGCCGGGCGCGGGCCTGCCTGAGCGCCTCGTAAGCGGCATAGAGCGCGCGGATCGTGCCCATCAGCGGCGCGCATCTGTCGCTCACCCGGCCGTCGCGCGCCGCCTGCACCTCGCGGTAGGTGAGCGAGGCGCGCGAGCGCATGAAGGCGCGGGTGAAGCGGTGGGCGATCTTCTCGCCGCGCGCATTCAGCACCAGGCGCACGGCGAGCACCGGGCGCTCGGCGCCTTCGTGCAAGCTGCACAGGTCGCCCGAAAGGCGCTCGGGCAGCATCGGCACCACCCGGTCGGGAAAATAGGTGGAATTGCCGCGCTTCCTCGCCTCGCGGTCAAGCGCCGTGCCGGGGCGCACGTAATGGGCCACATCGGCAATCGCGACCCAGAGCACATGGCCGCCGGGATTGGCCGGGTCGTCATCCGGCGTGGCGCAGATGGCGTCGTCATGGTCGCGCGCATCGGCCGGGTCGATGGTGACGAGCGGCAGGTGGCGCAGGTCTTCGCGGCTGTCGAGGCCGGCAGGCGCGAGCGCCTCGGCCTCGGCCAGCACCTCTTCGGGGAAGCGGTCGGGGATATTGTGCTGGTGGATGGCGATCAGGCTGATCGCTTTCGGCTGGGTCGGGTCGCCCAGTCGCTCGGTCACGCGCGCGCGGGGCAGGCCGAAGCGGTCGCGCGGACCGGTCTGGCGGGCCTCGACCAGTTCGCCGTCGCGCGCGCCGTTTTCGTCGCCCGCCGCCACCTGCCATTCGCGCTCCGCGCCCTTGTCGATCGGCACGATGCGCCCGCCCTCGGCGCGCTTGCGGTAAATGCCCAGCAGGCGCCGGGGGCCGGCGGCGAGGCGGCGGATCAGCCGGGCCTGATAGGCGTGATCCTCGCCGCTGACCGCCTGCAGGCGGGCAAGCACCCGGTCGCCCTTTTTGAGCGCCGGATCGCCGGTCTTTTCCACGATCAGGATGCGCGGGGGGGTGCCCTCGCCCTGCCACTGGCGCGGGCGGGCAAACAGGTCGCCGTCGCTGTCAGGGCCGGTGACCTCGAGCACCGCGACCGGGGGCAGCGTGCCCGGCTCGCGCCGCGAGCGCGTGCGGCGCGGCAGCTGGCCCTGGTCCTCGAGTTCGCGCAAGAGGCGCTTGAGGTCGGCCCGCGCCGCGCCCTTGACGCCAAAGGCGCGGGCGATGTCGCGCTTGCCGGTCTGGCCGGGATTTTCGGAGATCCATTGCAGGATCTCGTCGCGGGAGGGAATTGGGGTGGTCATGTCGGATGCCTTTGTCGGGCTGGCAGGCGGGCGAGGTCGCGGGCGGTGTCCACGTCGTCAAGCCTGTCTGTCAGGGAATATGTGAGCGGGCCGAGGCTGGCCAGCGTGTCGCAAAGCGCGTGGCGGGAAGACCAGCGCACGCCCTTGAGGAAGGATGTGGGGGCGGGGCGGGCGCGTTTCAACCCGATCAGCCAGTAGCCGCCGTCCGAGGCCGGGCCGAGCACCGCGTCACGCGCCCCAAGGACGGCGAAGGCGCGGGCGATATGGGCGCGGGTGATGCCGGGGATGTCGGCGCCCACGATCAGCGCCGGGCCGCCGGGGGGGAGGGCGGCAAACAGGCGCGCCATGCGCGCGCCGAGGTCGCCGCGCCCCTGCGCGATGCGCGGCAGATGGGCGGGCCAGACGCGGCTCATGCGCCCCTCGCGGTCCGGGCTGACCGCCAGCACGGTCTGCCAGCGCGGGTCGGCCACTTCGCGCAGCAGCCGGGCGCTCTGGTGGCGAAACCACCAGGCGGCGCGGATGCGGCCGATCCCGGCGGCGAGCCGGGTCTTGACCCGCCCCGGGCGCGGCTCCTTGAGCATGACGATCAGCGTGCGCCTCATGGGGCGCGCTCCATGTCCACATGCGGGATACCTGCGTCATCATAGGGGGCGCTCACCACGGCAAAGCCGAGTCTCTCATAAAAACCAATGGCTTGCACCTGTGCGCCAAGGCGCGCCACGGACATGCCGCGCGCCCTTGCATGGGTGAGCGCGGCTTCGATCAGCGCCGCGCCGATCCCGCGGCCCCGGTAGCCCGGCAGCACAGAGACGCGGCCGATCTTGGCCACACCGCCGAGGCAAACCACCCGCGCCGTGCCCACAGGCGCGGCCCCGTCGCGGGCGAGGAAATGGGTGGCGGCGGGATCGTGTTCGTCCGCCTCTTCTTCCACCGGCACCCCCTGTTCGGCGACAAAGACCAGGTGGCGCAGGGCGAGGCAGGTGGCAAGATCGGCGGTTTCTGCGATGGTCACGCGCACGCGAAATAATCCCGCATTATCCGGCTGTAGATCTCCTTGAGCTGAGAGATCTCGGCCACCGGCACCCGCTCGTCCACCGCATGCATGTAGCGCCCCACGAGGCCGCATTCGACCACCGGGCAGTGCTCCTTGACAAAGCGCGCATCCGACGTGCCGCCGGAGGTGGAAAGCGCGGGCCTGTTGCCGGTCACCGCCTCGACCGCGCCGGCGACCAGGTCGGAAAGCGCGCCGGGCGGGGTGAGGAAACTCTCGCCCGAGACCTTCACGCTCAGGTCGATCTCGGCGCCGGTCTCGCGCGCCACCTTCGTCGCCTCCTCGCCGAGCCAGGCGGTGAGGCTCTGGCTGGTGTGGCGGTCGTTGAAGCGGATGTTGACATTGGCGCGGCAGGTGGCGGGGATCACGTTGGTGGCCGGGTTGCCCGTCTCGATCGCGGTAACCTGCAGGGTCGAGGGGTCGAAATGTTCGCTGCCCCGGTCAAGCTCGGTCTCGGTCAGGCGAGCGATCAGCCGGGTCATGGCGTGGACCGGGTTGTTGGCCCGGTGCGGATAGGCCGAATGCCCCTGCACGCCGCGCACGGTGAGATGCGCGACCAGCGAGCCGCGCCGGCCGATCTTGATCATCTCGCCCATATGGCTGGGGCAGGTGGGCTCGCCGACCACGCAGGCGCGCATCGCCTCGCCATTCTCCTCCATCCAGTCGAGCAGCGCCCGGGTGCCGTGCAGCGCGTCGGCCTCCTCGTCGCCGGTAATGGCCAGGATCAGGGCGCCTTCGGGCGGGCTTTCGCGCACGAAATCCACCGCCGCGGCGACCCAGGCGGCGACGCCCGATTTCATGTCGGTCGCCCCGCGCCCCCAGAGCGTGCCGCCCTCGAGATGGCCGGAAAAGGGCGGGTGCGTCCAGGCCGCCTCCTCGCCCACCGGCACCACGTCGGTATGGCCGTTGAAGCCCAGCGTGCGGTTGGCCCCCTTGCGCCCCCAGCGGGCGAACAGGTTGGAGATGCCGCCGCGCTCGACCCGGTGGCATTCGAAGCCGGCTTCCTCCAGCACCCCCTGAAGCAGCACCAGCGCGCCGCCCTCCTCGGGGGTGACGGAGGGGCATTGGATCAGCTTTCGGGTGAGGGCGACGGGGTCGGTCTTGTCGGTCATGCTGGCGCTCCTTTGCCCCCTGTTAGCGCGGCGCGGGCGCAGGCGCAAATGTGGCGCGCGGGCGACAGCGGGGCCAATCGCGCTCCGGGCGAAAATCAAAGGGTTAACAAAACCGGAATATTGCGCCATACTGGCACCAAGGATAACGACAACGACCCGAGGCAGGTCAGAAACCGTCAGAGCGCGCAAAGCGCCGGTTTCGCGAGCGGTATTTCGAAAACGCGCGGCCTCTGCCGCCGTTTTGTGCCGTTTGCCGCCCCGGGTCAGGGGCAGAGCAAGGGGCGAAACGGCATGGTCGCGGCATCCGAGCTTCCTATCGACACGGGCGCAACCGCCCTGGAGATGGCGCAGGAGATCTTCGGCGCCGGGGTCAATGTGCTCTCGGCCTCCTATACCGGCGACAACCGCTCCTCGGGCATCTTCACCAATGGCGACACGGTGGCGCCGGAGCTGACGCCGGGCGACAGCGGGGTGATCCTCTCGACCGGGCGCGCGCGAGACGTCACCAATTCCACCGGCCAGGCCAACCAGTCCGCCAGCACCACCACCAATACCCGCGGAGTCAATAACGACCCCGGCTTCAACGCGCTTGCCGGCGGGCGCACCTATGATGCTTCCTGGCTGGATATCGACTTCATCCCCACCGGCGACACGCTGAAGATGCAGTTCGTCTTCGCCTCGGACGAATACCCCGAATGGGTCAACTCGATCTACAACGACATCGTCGGCGTCTGGTCCAACGGCACGCCCGTGGACCTCGCCGTGGGCAATGGCGATACCGACCCGGGCAATGTCAACCAGACCAACACCCAGAACCTCTACATCGACAATACCGGCAGCGCCTACAATACCGAGATGGACGGCTTCACCGTCACCCTGACCCTGACCATCCCGGTCAATCCGGGGGTGGTGAACTCGCTGCGCATCGGCATCGCCGATGTGGGCGACAGCAGCTACGACTCGAATCTGCTGATCGCCGGGGATTCGATGCAGACGGCGGTGGTGGCCGGGGACGATTTCACCCATCTGGACGCGAACGCCACCAAGGTCATCGACGTGCTGGCCAATGACAACACCGCCTCCGGCGGCACCCTGACCATCACCCATATCAACGGAATCGCGGTCAATGCCGGCGACACGGTGACGCTGGCCACCGGCCAGCAGGTGACGCTCAACGCCGACGGCACCTTTACCCTGGTGGGCGACGGGACGCCGGAGGATTTCGACTTCACCTATACGGTGAGCGATACGGTGAGCGGGATTTCCGACACCGCCTTCGTCACCGTCAGTTCGGTGCCCTGCTTCGTCGCCGGGACCATGATCGAGACCGGGCGCGGGCCGGTGGCGGTGGAGCGGCTCCGGCCCGGCGACCTGGTGCTGACCCACGACAACGGCCTGCAGCCGCTGCGCTGGATCGGCCGGCGGGTGGTGCGCGCCGAGGGCGCCTTTGCCCCGATCCACATCGCCGCCAATGCCCTGGGCCGGCACGGCGCGCTCAGGGTCTCGCCCCAGCACCGGGTGCTGATCCGCGACCCGCTGGCCGAGCTTCTGTTCGAGGAGCCGGAAGTGCTGGTCGCGGCCAGGGATCTGGTGGACGGGCGCCGGATCCGGGTGCAGGAGGGCGGCGAAGTCGAATATGTGCACATCCTGTTCGACGCCCACCAGGTGGTGTTTTCCGAGGGGCTTGCGACCGAGAGCTTCCTGCCCGGCCCGCAGACCGCCGCCAGCTTCGAAAGCGCGGTTGCGGCCGAGATATACGCGCTGTTTCCAGAGCTCGACCCGGGCCGGGGCACCGGCTACCCGCCGGCCGCGCGCCGGGTGCTCAGGGGCTGGGAAGCCCGGGTGCTGCAGGCGGCGCGGGCGCAGGTCGGGCAGGAGCGGGCCGCGTGAGGCAGGAGCCGGACAGCCGCCGCCGGTGCCGGTTCGGTCATGGCGGAGGCGGCGCAGAACGTGACCGGGTGGCGCGCGGCTTGGGGTATTTGCGAGCGATGCGATGAGCTGGATCGGCCTCAGCGACCTGAATATCGCCGCCTTCGACCCGGCGGGCGTGCACCGCGGCTCGAACCGCTTCAGCGCGGTGGCGCAAGAGGCGATCCTGCCCGTCGGCACCCTGCTGATCGAGACCGTCTTCACCGCCCGCGCGCGCCGGCCCCAGCGCCTGCTGCGCTTCGAGCGGCGCGCCGGCTGGCTGCGCGCGCTGCAGATCACGCTCGACAGTCAGGGGCTGCTGACGGTGGCGCTTGCGCAGGGCGCCACCGCCTCGCATGCCCGGCTGCATATCGACCCGCCGCCGCCGGAGACCTGCCTGCGCATCACCTATGGCTGGGACGCGCCCGGGCGCCGGGCGATCCTCACACTCGAAAACCTCGACCAGGAGCTGATCTACCAGGTCGAGGCCCCCGACCCGCTGCCGCTGCCGCTCAGCGACCTGCGCGAGATCATTCTTTCCCGTCACGATACCCGGCTGGGGCACGAGACCCGCTTCATCGCCCTGTCGGACCGGATCGAGCCGGTGGGCCTGCCCCTGGGCGTGGCCGCCGGCACCCCGGTCGAAACGCCCTCCGGGCCGCGGTTGATCGAGCGCCTGCGGCTGGGCGACGAAGTGCTGACCTGGCGCGGCGAGGCGCGCCCGGTGCGCTGGATCGCCCGGCGCGAGGTGCCGGCGCTGGGCCGGTTCGCGCCGCTGCGCCTGCGCGCGCCCTATCACGGGCTCACCCGCGATATCCTCTGCGCCCCCGATCACCGGGTGCTGGTGAGCGGTGCCGATACCGAATACCACCTGGGTCAGACCTCGGTCCTGGTCGAGGCCGCGCATCTGGTGGATGACGCCGGCGTGCGCTTCGAGCACCCGCAGGAGCCGACGATCTGGTATCACAACATCCTGCTGGACGGGCACGAATGCCTGAAATATGCCGGGATGTGGGCCGAGAGCCTGTTTGTCGGCGCCATGGGCCGCAACCCGGAACTGATGGCCACCACGGCGCTTGCCGATCTGCCCGCCAGTGCGATCCCGCGCCATACGCGCTTTGCCCTGCCGGTGGTCAGCGGGGTTCAGGCCCGCGCGCTGGCCCATTCGATGAGCGCCTGAGGCTGGCGAGACGAGAGGCGGCCGCCGAGGCGAGCTGGCGGCATCGTCCGCGCAGTACCGCGCGCCGCCCTTGCGCGCCCGCTTACGGCCCATCGTCGAAGAAAGGCGTCATCTGGGCGATGATCACCGCGTTTTCGTCGCGCGCCCTGTCCATCAGCCTGCGCTCCTCGCCGGGGATGTCGTGGCCCTCGGCCAGCCGCTCCTCAAGCGTGCCGTAGCCCGAGACCTCGAGCGGCGCCAGCCCGGCCTGCTTGAGCACCGCGACGGTTTCGCGCACCGCCTCGCCCTCGTCCGCGCCCGCCGCATAGCAGACCAGCGCCGCGCCGCTGGCGCCTTCGGGCAGGCCGTCGCCCGCCTTGCGGCCCAGCTCCACCAGCAGGGTGTGCACCTCTTGCGCGCGCCCGGATTTCCCGTCTGTTGCCATGATTGCCCCCTTTGGCGCCTTCAATGTCGAAAACCCCTCCACAGGTCCAGTCTTTTCCGCTAATATCCGCCTTCGCAACGGCAGGGGGATGGGGCGCGTGCGATATCTGGCAACAGTCTGGCTTGTCCTTTTCATGGTCCTGGCCCTCCTGCACCCGGCCCCGGCCACGGCACAGCAGGGCGCAGCGGCACCGGAAGGCGCGCCCGACCGGCCGGCACCGCTGGTCATGGCGACGGTCGAGCGCCCGCCCTTCTCGATGCGGCAGGGAGGCGAGCTGACCGGCTTTTCCATCGACCTGATGCGCGCCATTGCCGGCGAAATCGGCCGCGAGGTGAGCTTCAGGATGCAGCCTTCCTTTCCGGCCATGTTCGAGGCCATCCACAGCGGCGCGGTGGATGGGGCGGTGGCCAATATCTCGATCACCGCCGAGCGCGAAAAGGTGCTGGACTTCACCCAGCCGATCTTCGACGCCGGGTTGCAGATCATGGTACCGGCGGGCGAAGGGGCGGCGGGCTCGATCCTGGGCGCGCTGCTGCGCTGGGAGCTTGCGGCGTCGATCGGCATCGCCTTCCTGTTCCTGCTGGCCGGCGGGATGCTGATGTGGTGGTTCGAGCGCGGCCGGCAGGAATATTTCGACCGCCCGGCGCGCGAGGCGCTGTTTCCCGCCTTCTGGTGGGCGCTCAATCTGGTGGTCAATGGCGGCTTCGAGGAGCGCGTGGCCCGGTCCTGGGCCGGGCGGGTGTTTTCGGTGTTTCTGGTGGTGGCGTCGCTGTTCGTGGTGTCGTTCTTCGTCGCCCGGATCACCACGGTGATGACGGTGCAGGCCATTTCCGGCACGATCGAGAGCGTCAGCGATCTCGAGGGCAAGCGCGTGGCCACCACCGAAGGCTCCACCGCCAGCGCCTATCTGGCCCAGCGCGGCATCGCCCACCAGCGCATGGCGGACCTCGAGGGGGTGCTGGCGGCGTTCGAGGCGGGCGAACTCGACGCGGTGGTGTTCGACAGCCCGATTCTCGCCTGGTATCTCCAGAGCGAGGGCGCGGGCAAGGGGCACCTGGTCGGTACCGTGTTTCGGCGCGAGTCCTACGGCATCGCCCTGGATCAGGGCAGCCCGCTGGACGAGGAATTCAACCGCGCCCTGCTGGTGCTGCGCGAAAACGGCACCTATGAGCGGATCCGCCGCAAGTGGTTCGGGCCCGGGCAGTAGGGCGGCAGTAGGGCGGCAGTGGCGCGGCGCGGGCGCGCGGGGCAAGGGGCGGGCTCAGTCCCGGCTCAATGCCAGTTTCAGCCCCAGCGCGATCAGCAGCGCCCCCAGGGTCCGGTCCAGCCACAGGCCGAAACCGGGGCGCGCGCGCAGCCCGCGCATCACCCGCTCGCCGGCCAGCACCAGGGGCGGCTCGATCAGGCCGGCGACGGCGATGATCAGCACCCCGTGCAGGGCCAGCTGCAGCGCCACCGGCCCGGCGCCGATGACCACGAATTGCGGCAGAAAGGCCAGCATGAACACCGCAACCTTGGGATTCAGCAGGTTGATCAGCATCCCCTGGCGAAAGGTCGGCCAGAAGTCGGGCGTGCCCGCGACCCGGCCGACGAACCCGCCCCCGCCCGAGCGCAGCGCCCGGATCCCGAGCCAGATCAGGTAGGCGGCGCCGACCCACTTGATGGTCGCAAAGGCAAGGGCCGAGCCAACGAGGATCGCCGACAGGCCCAGCGCCGCCCGCCCTGGGCGGTCTTGCCGAGGATGAAGGCGATGTCGGGGCCGGGCGACAGGTTCAACAGCGCCGCGGCGGCGAGGAAGGTCAGCCAGTGGAGGGAATCGTATACCGGCATCAGTCGCGCAGAAGCTCGTTGATCGAGGTCTTGGCGCGGGTCTGGGTATCGACCTTCTTGACGATCACCGCGCAATAGAGGCTGACGCCGCCCTTCGAGGGCATCGAGCCCGCCACCACCACCGAGCCCGCCGGCACCTCGCCATACATGACTTCGCCGGTCTCGCGATCGACGATCCTGGTGGACTTGCCGATGAACACGCCCATGCCCAGCACCGAGCCCTCGCGCACGATGCAGCCCTCGACCACCTCCGAGCGCGCGCCGATGAAGCAATTGTCCTCGATGATGGTGGGACCGGCCTGCATCGGCTCGAGCACCCCGCCAATGCCGACCCCGCCCGACAGGTGCACGTTCTTGCCGATCTGAGCGCAGGAGCCGACCGTGGCCCAGGTATCGACCATGGTGCCCTCGTCCACATAAGCGCCAAGGTTCACGAAGGAGGGCATCAGCACCACGCCGGGGGCAATGTAGGCCGAGTGGCGCACCACCGCCGTCGGCACCGCGCGAAAGCCCGCCTTGCGCCAGTCGTCCTCGCCCCAGCCGGCGAACTTGCTGTCCACCTTGTCCCACCAGCCGCCGCCCTGGGGGCCGCCCTCGATCGGGGCCATGTCCTTGAGCCGGAAGCCCAGCAGCACCGCCTTCTTGGCCCACTGGTTCACATGCCACGCGCCCCCCTCGCGCCGCTCGGCGACCCGCAGGCGGCCGTTGTCGAGCGCGTTCAGGGTCTCTTCGACCGCTTCGCGAATCTCGCCGGTGGTGGCGGGGGTGATCTCCTCGCGCCGCTCCCAGGCGGCTTCGATGGCGGCTTCAAGCTGGCTGTTCGGCATGGCAGGCTCCTCGTCTCACGCGTTTTGCCTGCTTTACAGGGCAGGGGGCGGGCGCACAATGCGACATTTGTCGTTCCGCAAAGCGCTGGGGGCGCTGGTGCGGGTGGCTGAAGAAACGGCCGGCAGCAGATTTCCCGATGGTGCCGGGCGGTGCGGGCGGTGCGGGCGGTGCGGGTGGAAGAGCCGCGAACCTGCGCCAGGCGAGGCCGGCACGGCCTCGGTGTCGCGGCGCGCCGGGACAAATCTGCGCCCCGGCGGAGTCTGCGGAACCGATTACATTTGCCTCGCACGAAGGCGGTCAGTCGATCTGGATGCCGGATGCCGGATGTCTCTGCATGTCTGCGCATTTCTGCATTTTCGGAAAACCGGAAAACTGGAAAACCGGAAAACCGATCATGCGCAGATCCAAGGCCTCACATGCCCTCTGCCGGGGGCCGCTGCTGCCGGTATTTCGCCAGGTCACCGCCAGGTCACCGCCAGGGCGCAGACAGGGCGCAGACAGGGCCGGGCCTTCCGGCCGCGCCGGGGCTGCGAAGCCGCCTTACGAATGCAGCGCCGGGAGCGGGCAGATCTCGTGGCCGAGCGCGGCCGAAGTCACCACCTGTCCGTGGTCGGTCTCGCGGATCCTGTAGCCATAGCCGATCAGCCGGTGCTTCCATTCGCGCTCGCTCAGCGCCCTGGCGCGCTCGCGGGTGAGGATGTCGAGCACCTTGCGGGTCTCGAAGGCGGATTGTTCGTGGATGTAGGACATTGTTGCCTCCCGTTTCTGCTCGGGAAACAGTCAACCGGGCAAGCGCGGCAACAATTTTGCCGAAACAAGGAAAAAACCGGACAAATTGGAAACAATTATGGCGCCTGCGGCCCGGCTTCCCGCTCGATCTCGCGCTTCGACTTGCGGGCGCGTTCGGTGGCGCTCTTGAGCTGGCCGCAGGCGGCCATGATGTCCTCGCCGCGCGGCGTGCGGATCGGGGTCGCGTAGCCGGCCTTGTAGAGGATGTCGGCGAATGCCCGGATGCGCCTGTTGGACGAGCGCTGGTAGGGCGCGCCGGGCCATTCGTTGAACGGGATCAGGTTGATCTTGGCCGGGATGCCGTCGATCAGGCGGATCAGGCGGCGGGCGTCTTCGTCGCTGTCGTTCACGCCCCTGAGCATCACGTATTCGAAGGTGATGCGCTCGGAATTCGACAGCTTCGGATAGGCACGCAGGGCCTCGAGCAGGGCGGCGATATTCCAGCGCTTGTTGATCGGCACCAGCTTGTCGCGCACCGCATCCGTGGTGGCGTGCAGGCTCACCGCCAGCATGCAGCCGATCTCGCGCCCGGCGCGCGCGATCTCGGGCACCACGCCGGAAGTGGAAAGGGTGATGCGCCGGCGCGAAAGCCCGATCCCCTCGCCATCCATGGCGATCCGCATCGCATCGCGCACCGCGTCGAAATTGTAGAGCGGCTCGCCCATGCCCATCAGCACGATGTTGGAGATCAGCCGCGGGCGCTCGCCCATGCCTTCGCCGGGCCTGAGCCAGTCGCCCAGATCGTCGCGCGCCAGCATGATCTGGCCGACGATCTCGCCCGCCGTGAGGTTGCGCACCAGCTTCTGGGTGCCGGTATGGCAGAAGGAGCAGGTGAGGGTGCAACCGACCTGGCTCGAGACGCAGAGCGTGCCCCGGTCGGTCTCGGGGATATAGACCACCTCGACCTCATGGCCACCGGCCACGCGCAGCAGGTATTTGCGGGTTCCGTCGGCCGAGACTTGGCGGGTGACCAGTTCGGGCCGCCCGATCGTGAAATGCTCGGCCAGCAGCGCGCGGTAGGGCTTGGCGAGGTTGGTCATGGCGGCGAAGTCGCGCGCGCCCTTCTGGTAGATCCACTGCCAGAGCTGGGCGGTGCGCATCCGCGCCTGCTTTTCCGGGGTGCCGGCGGCGATCAGCGCCGCGCGCAGGGCGTCGCGGGAGAGGCCGACGAGATCGGTCCGGCCTTCGCCGGGGCGGGCCGGAAGCGGCAGGGGGTCGGGACGGATCGGGCTGTCTGTGGGCATCGGCTGGCTCCGGGGGGCTTCCCCCGCTACATAAGGCCAATGGGTGGCAAACCCAAGGCCCTTGTCGGGATCGCCCGGCGGGGCTCAGTAAAAGCTCTGCGGGTCGATATCGACGCTGAGGCGCAGATCGCCGTGCAGTTTCACCGGGGCGAGCCATTGGCGGATTGCGCTCTGGAGCGGCGCGGATTTGTCGGCCTTGATCAGCAGGCGCACCCGGTGGCGGCCGCGCAGGCGGGCAATGGGCGCGGGGGCGGGGCCGAAAATCTGGGCGCCGATCGCCGCGAGCGGGGCGGCGCCGCGGGCAAGCCGGTCGCCGAGCGCGAAGGCCGCTTCCTGCTCGCCCGCCGAGATCACCACCCCGGCAAGGCGCCCGTATGGGGGCATCCCGGCGGCGCGGCGCTCGGCGGCTTCGGCGGCCCAGAAGGCTTCTTCCTCGCCGCCGAGGATGGCGCGGATCACCGGATGCTCGGGCTGGTGGGTCTGGATCAGGCACAGGCCGGGCTTCTCGGCCCGCCCGGCCCTCCCCGAGACCTGCCGCACCAGCTGAAAGGTACGTTCGGCGGCGCGCAGATCGGAGCCTTGCAGCCCCAGATCGGCGTCGATCACGCCCACCAGCGTGAGCAGCGGAAAGTTGTGCCCCTTGGCCACCATCTGGGTGCCGATGACGATATCGGCCCCGCCTGCGGCGATGCGCCCGATCTCGTCCTTGAGCGCGCGGGCCGAGGCAAACAGGTCGCTCGAAAGCACCGCGAGACGCGCTTCGGGAAACAGCGCCGCCACCTCCTCGGCCAGCCGCTCGACGCCTGGGCCGACCGGGGCCATGCGCCCTTCGGCGCCGCAGGCGGGGCAGGCTTCGGGCAGGGGATATGTCTCGCCGCATTGGTGGCACATCAGGCGCTTGAGAAAGCGGTGCTCGACCAGGCGCGCGTCGCAATGCGCGCAGCCCATCTGGTGCCCGCAGGCCCGGCAGATGGTGACCGGCGCATAGCCGCGCCGGTTGATGAAGAAAAGCGCCTGCTCGCCTGCGCTCAGGCGCGCGCGCGTGGCCGCTTCGAGGCCGGGCGAGATCCAGCGCCCGGCGGGCAGATCCTCGCGGCGCAGGTCGAGCGCGCGCATTTCCGGCAGCGCCGCATCGCCGAAGCGGCTGGTGAGCGTGAGGCGGGCATATTTGCCGGTTTCGGCATTGACCCAGCTTTCGAGGCTCGGCGTGGCCGAAGCGAGCACCACCTGTGCGCCCGCCAGAGAGGCGCGCAGCACCGCCATGTCGCGCGCCGAGTAGAGCACGCCCTCCTCCTGCTTGTAGCTCGGGTCGTGCTCTTCATCGACGACGATCAGCCCCAGTTCGCGAAACGGCAGGAACAGCGCCGAGCGCGCCCCCACCACCAGGCCGACCTCGCCCGCGCCGGCCATGCGCCAGAGCCGGCGGCGCTCGGTCATGGTGATGCCCGAATGCCACTCGGCCGGCCGTGCGCCAAAGCGCGCCTCGACCCGGGCGATGAACTCGGCGGTGAGGGCGATTTCCGGCAAGAGCACCAGCGCCTGGCGGCCACGGGCGAGACATTCGGCCACCGCTTCGAGATAGACCTCGGTCTTGCCCGAGCCGGTCACGCCCTTGAGCAGGGTGGCGCGGAAGGTGCCGGCGCGGATGGCAGCACGCAGGTCGTCGGCGGCAGCGCGCTGGTCGGGCGAGAGCGCCTTGCCGGGGCGGGCATGGTCGAGCGGCGGAAATGGGAGGTCGCGGGGGGTCTCCTCTTCGATGACCGCGCCGAGCTGCACCAGCCCCTTCACCACCGAGGGCGAGACCCCGGCCAGTTCGGCAAGCTCCCTGAGCGTAAACGCCGCGCCGGGCTGGGCATCGAGCGCGGCCATGACCTTCTGGCGCGCGTCGGTCAGGCGGTTGGGGCGGGTGGCGCCCATGCGATAGACCCTGCGCATCGAGGGCGGGTCCATCAGCCCCGGCGCGCGGGTCGCCAGCCCCAGCATCCGGTGCATCGGCGTGAGCGTGTAATCGCCCATCCGCTCGAGAAAGGCGCGCATTTCCGCGCGCATCGGCGCCACGTCCAGCACTCGGCGGATGGCGCGCAGGCGGTGCGCGTCAAAGCCCGCTTCGCCCGCCCCCCAGACCACGCCCAAGACCTTGCGCGGGCCCAGCGGCACCTCGACGAAAGCGCCCTGCCAGCAGCCGCCCTCGGGGGCCGTGTAGGTGAGCGCCCGCTCCAGCGGCTGGCTGGTCAGCACCGCCACCCGCGCCCCGGCTTCAAAGAACCGCGCCCCGCTCATCCGCCCGGCCCGGCCTCTTCGCGCAGGCGCGCGGGGGGCCAATTTTGCCCTTTCCGCGCCCGCGCCCCTGCGCTATTCAGTCGCAGACCGGACCGCCACGCAGACAGGAGCGCGCGCATGAAATTCTTTGCCGACACCGCCGAGATCGACGAGATCGCCGAGCTTGCCGCCCTTGGCATGGTCGATGGGGTGACCACGAACCCCTCGCTGATCCTGAAATCGGGGCGCGACATCCTCGAAGTCACCCGCGAGATCGCCGGGATGATCGACGGACCCGTAAGCGCCGAGGTGGTGGCGACCGAGGCCGAGGCGATGCTGGAAGAAGGCCGCAGGCTCGCCGCCATCGCCCCCAATATCGCCGTCAAGCTGCCGCTCACCTGGGACGGGCTCAGGGCCTGCAAGGCGCTCGCCAGCGAAGGCACCATGGTCAATGTCACCCTGTGCTTTTCCGCCAACCAGGCGCTTCTGGCGGCCAAGGCCGGGGCCACCTTCATCTCGCCCTTCATCGGGCGGCTCGATGACATCAATATCGACGGTATGGAGCTGATCGCGGACATTCGCACCATCTATGACAATTACGGCTTCGAGACGCAAATCCTCGCCGCCTCGATCCGCAGCGTCAATCACATGAAGGAAGCCGCCCTGATCGGCGCCGACGTGGCCACCGCTCCCCCTTCGGTGATCCGCAGGATGGCCGCGCATCCGCTCACCGACAAGGGGCTCGCGGCCTTTCTCGCCGATTGGGAGAAGACCGGGCAGAAGATCGTCTGAGCCCGCCCGCGCCCCGCCTGCGCCCACCTGTGCCTACCTGTGCCGCCGGGCACGCCGCCGGACGCGCCCCGGGGCAAAAGCGCCGCACCGCGCGGGAAATTTCCGGCAGGCGCGAAAAAATTGCAGAAATCCAACATTCCTTCTGCTAATCTGGCCGAAACACGGCCCGAAACAGGCAAATCACAACCCGAGGCAGATACCGAGGCAGTACCCCCATGAAGAGCGAAGCCCTGATCGACGAAACCCTGCGCGAAAAGATCATCGCCCGGCCCGAGGCGATCCTTGACGACAGCGAGCTGATGCGCGCCCTGATCGCCGCCAACGAGCGCGCCATGGGCGCCAATATCGTGGATCTGCGCGGCATCGCCATGGAGCGGCTCGAGGCGCGGCTGGACCGGCTGGAGGAGACCCACCGCAGCGTCATCGCCGCCGCCTACGAGAACCTCGCCGGGATGAACCTGATCCACCGCGCAGTGCTCAGGATGCTGGATCCGGGCGATTTCGAAGCCTTCCTGAAGGATCTCGGCGGCGAGGTGGCCGAGATCCTGCGGGTGGACGTGGTGCGGCTGGTGCTGGAGACCAGGCAGGGCCAGGAAAACCCGGTCGCGCGCAAGCTCGGCCGGGTGCTTCATGCCGCCGAGCCGGGCTTCATCCGCGCCTATCTGGGCGAGCGCGACGGCGCTCCCGCCCGCCAGGTCACCCTGCGCCAGCTGGCCGACCAGGACCAGCGCATCTTCGGCGAGAGCGGCTGCTGGATCCGCTCCGAGGCCTGCATCCGGCTCGATCTGGGCGAGGGCCGCCTGCCGGGGATGCTGGTGATGGGCTCCGAGGACCCGCACCAGTTCAAGCCCGGCCAGGGCACCGACCTGCTGGCCTTTTTCGGCGGCGTGTTCGAGCGCGCCATGCGCCGCTGGCTGGCGTGAGCGGGGGCTGGCGTGAGCCTGGCGATCAGCGCCGGGGCGCGTGACGCCCTTGCCGGCTGGCTCGACCACCTGCGCGCCCTTGGCAATGCCGCCGACAACACGCTCGAGGCCTACCGCGCCGATGTGACCGGCTTTCTGGCCTTCATGGCCGAATACGAGGGTGGCGCGCCCGGCACCGGGGCGCTGGCGCGCCTGGGGCTCAGACAGATGCGCGCCTGGATGGCCCATGAGCGCGGGCGCGGGATCGGGGCGCGCAGCCTCGCGCGCAAGCTCAGCGCGGTCAAGAGCTTCTACCGCTGGCTTTCGGCGCGCGAAGGATTCGACGCCACCGCGGTGCTGTCGGTGCGCGCCCCGCGCTTTGCCCCCCGCCTGCCCCGGCCCATGGCCCGCGACGCGGCGCGCGAGATGATCGAGACCGCCGGCGCGCAGGCGCGCGAAGACTGGACCGGCGCGCGCGACATCGCCGTGCTGACCCTGCTCTATGGCTGCGGGTTGCGCATCTCCGAGGCGCTGGGGCTCACCGGCGCCGATGCCCCCCTGCCCGAAGTGCTGCGCATCACCGGCAAGGGCGGGCGCGAACGCCTGGTGCCGGTGCTGCCGGTGGCGCGCGCGGCGGTCGAGACCTACCGGCGCCTGTGCCCGCACCCGCTCGCGCCCGCCGAGCCCCTGTTTCGCGGCCTGCGCGGCGGTGCCCTCAGCCCGCGCCAGGTGCAGAAGACCGTCGCGCAGGCCCGCCACGCGCTGGGCCTTCCGGCCTCGGCCACGCCGCACGCCCTGCGCCACTCCTTTGCCACGCATCTGCTCGATGCCGGGGGCGATTTGCGCGCGATCCAGGAGCTTCTGGGCCACGCCTCGCTTTCGACCACCCAGGCCTATACGGCGGTGGACACGGCGCGGCTGATGGAGGTCTACAGCAAGGCCCACCCGCGCGCCTGAGCGACAGCCCCGCCCACCGCACGCCCCCTTTGCCAGCCCTTAGCCTTTGGCGGGCATACCAGAACGCGGTTAACCACCGGGGCCGAAAGCCCCAGCGCAGGTCTGATG
>JALWTH010000228.1 GCA_027082975.1 Paracoccaceae bacterium
TCATCCGGCTGACGGTGACGTTCAGGCTGTCGCCCTCGCCGTACTGGCGCTTGACGCTGAGCTCGGTCAGGTCGTTTTTCTCCAGCAGCGCCGCCAGCGCCTCGATGAAGGCCACGTCGCTTTCTCTTTGCTTGTCGGTCATGTTCGTCCTCACCCGGCTTTGCCCGTCGGGCCCGCAGGGGCCCGGTCCGTCTGCTTATAAGCCGACGGTGCGCAGGAGGAAAGGCCGGATCGTGCTGCCGCTACAGCTTGCCGAAGGCCACCGGGCGCCAGGTCCAGCCCGCGCCAAGGGCGGCTTCCTGCAGGGGTTTCTTCAGCTCGGCGCTGTTGAAACGATACTTGTAGACCTGCCCCGGGCGCAGTTCTTCGGTGAAGGCATAGGCGGTGCCGAAGGATACCTCGCTCTTGCGGCCGCGAAAGCCGGAGGCGGCGAGGCTCAGATGCGGCACGCCGGCGCGCCACTCGACGCTGTATTCCTCCTCGACGGCGCGCAGTTCGTGGCGGGCTTCGTCCAAGCGCATTTTCACGCGGAAGACCTTCTTCAGACCGGCCTTGGCGAAAATCTCGTACCATCTGGCATCGACGATGCGCCATTCGGCGACGAAATCGCACCTGTCGTCGTCACAGGGGACGACCCGGAAGGGGGCGCTTTCGCGGTTGACCGCCAGCAGGGCCTGGCGCAGGTCGTCGGCGGGAGCGGGGGCGCGATCGGCAGGGGGGCGCTTAACGCCGGTGAAGATGTCAAACAATCCCATACTATCCTCGTGCTCAAATGCATTCGACCCGCAATCTGTCATGGTTGCGGGCTGCTGTCCATATGTTCGGGTGTCAGGGCTGGCCGGCGGGGAAGGCCGCCAGGAGTGCCAGGAGCCGCCAGAGGCCGCCAGGGCCGGCGGGCGGGTCAGCCCGGATCGGCCCCTGTGGTTTGTCCCGTGGTCTGCTCCCCGGTCTGCTCGGCCGCCGACTTCATGGCTTCCTGCGGGGCGGATTCCGCAGCGCTGTCCGCTGGCGTGATGGCGGTATCATCGCTGAGCTCCCGGGCGTCTGCCTCGGACAGAAGGCCGAGTTCGGCCTGGCGATCCTGCGCAGCCGCCATGTCCGGGCGCACGGCCCTGGCATCCTCTGCCTGCCGGCGGCGGGCTTCGAGGCGGGCCATGGTCCGCTTCAAATCCAGCGCTTGCTCCAGCAGCGAGATCTCAAAGGCCGGCGGCGGGCCGGCGGGGCGGTTGGAAATATCCTGCAAGGTGTCTGCTGCCGGCCGGTCATTGCTGCGCGTCCCGCGCATCAGGGCGCTGTTGGCATCGTTCCGGCTGGTCCGGTCCGCATCTGCCTGAGCCCGGGCGGTGCCCTCTCCGGGGGTGACACGTGCCGGGTCCGGTGGCTTGAACACCGCCAGCCGTGCGGCATTGGTGGTGTGTACCACCTGATTGAGCGGCGAAAGAATCTCCATGATCAGCTCCTCACCCAGGACCCCCCACGGCGCCAGAATACTACCGAGCAGTTAGCCATAGGTTAACGCTTGGGGAAAAATGACATTTTGGTTAACGAGATGGCCTGTTGAGAAAGAAAAATTAAATTGCTTATTGTTTTCAGTAAGATACGGTTTTCCGGTTTTCCGGTTTTCCGGTTTTCCGGTTTTCCGGTTTTCCGGTTTTCCGGTTTTCCGGTTTTCCGGTTTTCCGGTTTTCCGGTTTTCCGGTTTTCCGGAAAATGGATACGAACAGGCCGGTGGCAGGTGGGAACCCTAGTCCATGGCCGCCTATTCCCCGGGGCAGGATATTGCATTCACGCCCCCCAGATGCACGTCCTGTACCGCGCTGCTGCAGGTCGGGCTTTGCATCGGTCCGCCGGGCGCCTTTCAGCCCGAGGCTGGGCTTGGCGTTGCTGTTTCCTTCTCCACCTTCGGTCTCAGTGCCGCGCAGTAGAGCTGCTTGAGAAAGCGCGCAGCTTCGGTGAAATGCGCCTCTTCCTCCGGTGTCAGGATCGCGCGCACCTGCACGTCGAAATCGGCGTAATGTTGGGTCGTGGCCCAGATCGAGAAGATCAGGTGATAGGGGTCGAGGGGCGCGATCTTGCCGGCTTCCGCCCAGCCCCGTATCACCGCGGCCTTTTCGTCCACCAGCGCCTTGAGCGGCCCCTCGATCTCTCCCATGATGCGCGGCGCGCCCTGCACGATCTCGTTGGCAAACAGCCGGCTTTCGCGCGGCATGGTGCGGGCCATCTCGAGCTTGCGCAGCACATAGTCGATGATCTCTTCCACCGGGTCGCCGGCCGCATCGAGCGCGCGCAGGGGCTCGAGCCAGTTGTCCAGAAGCTCCTCCAGCAGGGCGCTGTGGATCGCCTCCTTCGACGGGAAGTAATAGAGCAGGTTGGGCTTGGACAGGCCGGCTGTGCGGGCGATCCGGTCCAGCGTGGCGCCGCGAAAGCCGGTCTGGCTGAACACGTCCAGCGCCGCTTCCAGTATCGCGGCGCGGTTTTTCTGCTGGATGCGCGTGCGCGGTCTCTCCTGGCTCATGCCTCCCTCCTGCCGGTCCAGATTGCCCGTTTTGCGGGCAAAACTCAATGAGACGTTGCGTTGCCCGGGCCGCGCCCCATTGCGCCGCCCCGGGTGGCGCGGCAATATCTGCGGTAGCAGACAGGAGGTGCGCCATGGTGCAGATCATCGGATGGGGGCATACGCGCTTCGGCAAGCTTGCCGAGGGGCTCGAGGAACTGATCGTGCAGGCGGGAAGCGAGGCGCTGGCCCATTCGGGCGTGGCGCCCGGCGATGTGGACGCGATCTTCGTCGGCCATTTCAACGGTGGCATGGTGCCCGACGGCTTCCCCGCCTCGCTGGCGCTCTCGATCCATGACGATCTGCGCTTCACCCCGGCCGCGCGGCTGGAAAACGCCTGCGCTTCGGGCTCGGCCGCGGTCTATGCGGCGCGCGATGCGATCGAGGCGGGCCGGGCAAAGGTGGCGCTGGTGATCGGGGTCGAAAAGATGACCCACCTGCCCACCGCCGAGGTCGCGGCCGGGCTCGGCCATGCCGCCTACCAGCCCGAGGAGGCGGGGCTGAGCTTCCCGCAGGTCTTTGCCATGTTTGCCCGGGCCTATTTCGACCGATACGGCGACCACGCGCGCACGCTCGCCGAGATCGCCGCCAAGAACCACGCCAATGCCATGAACAACCCGCTCGCCCATCTGCACAAGGCGCTGCCGGTGGCGTTCTGCGAAGTGGCGAGCGAGAAGAACCCGGTGGTGGCCGACCCGCTCAAGGTCACCGATTGCTCGCTGGTCTCCGATGGCGCGGCGGCGCTGGTGATGGTGGCCGACGACGTGGCCGCGAGCGCGCCGAGGGCGGTCAATTTCCGCGCTGCGGTGCAGGTCAACGACTTCCTGCCCATGAGCCGGCGCGACCCGCTCGCCTTCGAAGGCCCCGCGCGCGCCATGCGCACGGCGATTGCCGAGGCCGGGCTGACGCTCGATGACATCGACCTCGCCGAGGTGCATGACTGCTTCACCATCGCCGAACTGCTGGTCTACGAGGCGATGGGGCTGGCCGAGCCTGGCCAGGGCGCGCGGGCGCTGGAGGAAGGCATCGTGCGCCCCGGCGGCGCGCTGCCGGTCAACATGTCGGGCGGGCTCAAGGCCAAGGGCCACCCGGTCGGCGCCACCGGCGTTTCCATGCATGTGCTGGTGGCCCGCCAGGTGCTGGGCGAGGCCGGCGACATGCAGGTCAAGGGCGCCGAGCACGGGCTGGTCTTCAACATGGGCGGCTCGGGCGTGGCCAATTACGCGAGCGTGCTCGAGCCTCGGAAATGAACCTCGCGCTCTGGCTCGAACGCAGCGCGCTGGTCCACCCCGAGCGCCCGGCGCTCTTTTCCGGTGCGCGGCAAGTCGCTGATTATGCAGGGCTTTACCGGGCCGCGCGCGGGCTGGCGGCAGCCCTTGCCGCAGGCGGCATTGCGCCGGGCGACCGGGTCGGCATGTTTCTCACCAACTGCCCCGAATACATCACCAGCCTCTACGGCATCTGGAGCGCGGGCGCGGCCAAGGTGCCGATCAACAACAAGCTGCACCCGAAGGAAGCGGCCTGGATCCTCGAAAATTCCGGCGCAAAGCTCGCCTTCGTCACCCCTGACCTCGCCCCCGGCCTCGCCGAGGCCACCGACCTGCCGCTGATCGACGTGACCGGCCCCGCCTTTGCCGAGATGTGCGCCAGCGCGCCGATGGAGATCGTGGAGCGCGCGGGCAGCGATCTGGCCTGGCTGTTCTACACTTCCGGCACCACCGGCCGGCCCAAGGGGGTGCAGATCACCCACGAGGTGCTGCTCGCCGCCTCGCTGGCCTATACGGCGGATGTGGACGAGGTGCGCCCCGAAGACGCCGCCTATTACATGGCGCCGATGAGCCACGGGGCGGGTTTCTACATCCCCATCCACATCCTGCGCGCGGCCCGCCATATCTGCCCCGAAAACCCCGGCTTTGACGAGGCCGAACTGCTGGCAACCGCGCGCCGCGCCGGGCCGCTGTCGATGTTCATGGCGCCGACCATGGTGCGCCGCTTCACCGATTTCGCCCGCGCCGCCGGCGACCGCGCCGGGGGGATCCGCACCATCGTCTATGGCGGCGGGCCGATGTATCTCGCCGATATCATCGAGGCGGTGGAATGGTTTGGCCCCAAATTCGTGCAGATCTACGGGCAGGGCGAATGCCCGATGGCGATCACCGCGCTGAGCCGCGCCGAGGTGGCCGACCGCGCTCATCCGCGCTGGCGCGAGCGCCTCGCCTCTGCCGGGCGTGCGCAGGCGGCGGTCGAGGTCAGAATCGGCGACGATCAGGGCCAGCCGCTGCCCACCGGCGAGATCGGCGAAATCATGGTGCGCGGCCTGCCGGTCATGCCCGGCTACTGGAACAACCCCGAGGCCAGTGCCAGCACACTCCGCGACGGCTGGCTGATGACCGGCGACATGGGCTTTCTCGACCACGAGGGCTATCTCACCATCCGCGACCGCTCCAAGGACATGATCATCTCCGGCGGCTCGAATATCTACCCGCGCGAGGTCGAGGAAGTGCTGCTGACGCATCCCAATGTGCATGAAGTCTCGGTCGTCGGCCGCCCGTCGCAGGAATGGGGCGAAGAGGTGGTGGCCTTCATCGTCGCCACCGATCCCGCCCCCGCGCCGGAAGAGCTCGACGCGCTCTGCCTTGCACAAATCGCACGTTTCAAGCGCCCGAAGGCCTATTTCTTCGTGAGAGAATTGCCAAAAAGCAACTACGGCAAGATCCTGAAGCGCAAGCTGCGCCAGCAACTGGCGGCGCCGGGAAAGGGCTGAACGCGCCGCCAATATGCGGGGATTCCAGAGGGAGATTCCCTGCGCATTCCATATTCTTGCCAGTTTTTTCTCCTATGGGGGAGAAAGGCACAGAAACGCGCAGACCATGTTTCAGAACCACAAACCGGCCACCGCCACCATCCCGATCCGCCCGCGCCGGGTCGTGTTGGCGCTGAGCGCGGGCGCCGCCCTGCTGGTGGCAGGGGGGCTTTTTTCAAATCTGGGCACCTTCTGGATCGAGGACCCCTCGCCGCTGCTGGTCAGCATGTTCAACGCCTTCCAGCTCGATAACGAAGCCAACCTCCCGACCTGGTATGCGAGCTTCTTGCTGGCGCTGAACGGGCTGCTTCTGCTGCTGCTCGGCCCGGCCACTCGGCGCGCCGGGCTGCCGGACGGGCGCTATTGGAGCGCGCTTGGCCTCATCTTCCTCGGCCTCTCCCTGGACGAAACCGCCAGTATCCACGAACATGTCGGCCTGATCGTCTCGCGCTTCACCGATGGCTCCGGCACCGTGCCCTTTGGCTGGACCCTGGTCGCTCTGCCGCTGGTGATCGGGCTCGGGCTCGTCTACCTGCGCGCCCTCCTGCGCCTGCCCCGGCGCGCGCGCTGGCTGATCGTCGCATCGGCCCTGCTCTACCTGGGCGGCGCCATGGGCTTCGAGGTGATCGGCTGGCTGTTTCAGATCTCCCGCCCCGGCTGGAGCCCAGCCTACATGATGCTGACCTTCACCGAAGAATGTCTCGAATTCGCCGGCCAGATCCTGTTTGCCCATGCCCTGCTCAGCCTGCTGGCCGCCCGCGGCGCCGCATTCGGATTTGCCGGCAAAGCCTGACCTGTCCTTCTTCTGTTCGGAAATATCCCGGGGGAGTGCGAGGGGGCTGGCCCCCTCGCGCCGATTTTTCTGCGAAAAATCGCCCTCGGCCTCAGCCTGGGCAATAATTCAGCGGTTCAGGCGCCCTTCGATCAGCACATCCACCACCGAAGGATCGGCCAGCGTCGAGGTATCGCCGAGCTGGTCGTGCTCGTTGGCGGCGATCTTGCGCAGGATGCGGCGCATGATCTTGCCCGAGCGGGTCTTGGGCAGGCCGGGCGCCCACTGGATCAGGTCGGGCTTGGCGATCGGGCCGATCTCCTTGCGCACCCAGTCGGTGAGCTCCTGCTTCAGGCTGTCCACATATTCCTCGCCCTCCATCAGGGTGACATAGGCGTAAATGCCCTGGCCCTTGATCGGGTGCGGATAGCCGACCACCGCGGCCTCGGCCACCTTGGGGTGGCTGACCAGCGCGCTTTCGATCTCGGCGGTGCCCATGCGGTGGCCCGATACGTTCAGCACGTCATCGGTGCGCCCGGTGATCCAGTAATAGCCGTCCTCGTCGCGCCGGCAGCCGTCTTCGGGGAAGTAATAGCCCTTGTGCGCCTGGAAGTAGGTGTTGACGAAGCGCTCGTGGTCGCCCCAGACGGTGCGCATCTGGCCGGGCCAGCTGTCGGCGATGGCCAGCACGCCCTCGGCCGGGTTGCCCTTCTGCACCTCGCTGGTCATCGGGTCGAGCACCACCGGCTTCACCCCGAAAAACGGCAGCGTCGCCGCGCCGGGCTTGGTCGGGGTGGCGCCGGGCAGGGGGGTGATCAGGTGGCCGCCGGTCTCGGTCTGCCACCAGGTATCGACGATCGGGCAGCGCCCCTTTCCCACCACCTCGTTATACCAGAGCCAGGCCTCGGGGTTGATCGGCTCGCCCACCGTGCCCAGCACCTTGAGGCTCGAAAGGTCGTGCGCCTCGACCGGCGCGCTGCCATGGGCCATCAGCGCGCGAATGGCGGTGGGCGCGGTGTAGAACTGGTTGACCTTGTGCTTTTCGACCACCGCCCAGAAGCGCCCGGCATCCGGGTATGTCGGTACGCCTTCGAACATCAGCGTGGTTGCGCCATTGGCCAGCGGGCCATAGACGATATAGCTGTGCCCGGTCACCCAGCCCACATCGGCGGTGCACCAGTAGATGTCGCCCTCGTGGTAATCAAACGTGTATTGATGGGTGATCGAGGTCCAGAGCAGGTAGCCGCCGGTGGTGTGCAGCACCCCCTTGGGCTTGCCGGTGGAGCCGGACGTGTAGAGGATGAACAGCGGGTCCTCGGCATTCATCACCTCGGGCGGGCATTCCGGCGAGGCCTTTTCCATCAGCGCGCTGTAGGAATGGTCGCGCCCCTCCTTCATGGGCACGTCCGCGCCGGTGCGCTCGACCACCAGGGTCTTGACGTCGCCGGCGATTTCCAGCGCCGCGTCCACATTGGCCTTGAGCGGGGTGTTGCGCCCGCCGCGCGGCGCTTCGTCGGCGGTGACCACCAGCGAGGCGCCGCAATCGGTGATGCGGCTCGCCAGCGCCTCGGGCGAGAAGCCCGCGAACACCACCGAGTGGATCGCGCCGATGCGCGCGCAGGCCAGCATCGCATAGGCCGCTTCCGGGATCATCGGCATGTAGAGCACCACCCGGTCGCCCTTGCCGATGCCCAGCGACTTGTAGACATTGGCGAGCTTTTGCACCTGCTCGGAAAGCTCGGCGTAGCTGATCGCCTTGTCCACCCCGGGATCGTCGCTTTCCCAGATGATCGCGGTCTGCCCGGCGCGCGCGGGGAGGTGGCGGTCGATGCAGTTGACGGTGACGTTGAGCTCGCCATCCTCGAACCACTTGATCGACACGTTCGGATAATCGAAGCTGGTATTCTTGATTTTCGTCGGGGCCTTGAACCAGTCGAGCCGCTTCGCCTGCTCGGCCCAGAAGCCCTCGGGGTCGTTCACGGAGGCGGCATACATCTCCCGGTATTTCGCCGCGTCGATATGCGCCTGGGCGACGAATTCGGGGGAGGGCGGATACATCTTGGTTTCGGTCATTTCCTGGGCTCTCTCTCGGATATGTACAATCGTAAATGGGGCGGGCGTGCCGGTGGCCGCGCCGCTTGCCTCTCAGATGGCCAGATATTCGTGGCGCAGTTCGTCATTGTCCAGCACTTCCCGGGCGGTGCCGTCAAAGACCACGTTGCCGGTATCTAGGATCACCGCGCGGTCAGCGAGCGCGAGCGCGCGCAGGGCGTTCTGCTCGACGAGGATGGTGGTGATGCCCTGCTCCTTGATAACGTTCAGCGTCTTTTCGATCTCGTCCACGATCACCGGGGCAAGGCCCTCATAGGGCTCGTCGAGCAGCAGCACCTTGATGTCGCGCGCCAGCGCCCGGGCAATGGCCAGCATCTGCTGCTCGCCGCCGCTAAGCGTGGTGCCCTCCTGGCGGCGGCGTTCCCTGAGGCGCGGGAAAAGCTCGTAGATCCGCTCCAGCGACCAGCCCACCGGCGGGGCGATCTGGGCAAGCTGGAGGTTTTCCTCCACGCTCAGCCCCTGGATGATGCGCCGGTCCTCGGGCACCAGCGCGATGCCGGCCTGCGCCGCCTCGAAGGCCGGCATCCGGTGCAGCGGCTGGTGGTCGAGCCAGATTTCGCCGTGGGTCAGCTCGGGGCTGGCAAGGCGCGCCAGCGTGCGCAGGGTCGAGGTCTTGCCGGCTCCGTTGCGCCCCAGCAGGGCGAGGATCTCGCCCTCGTGCACATTGAAGCTCACCCCCTGCACGATATAGCTCTCGCCGTAATAGGCGTGGATGTCCCAGACCGAGAAATAGGCGGGTTCGTTGTGACTGTTATCGCTCATGCTCCCTCGTCCCCCTTCAGGCCGCTTCGCCCAGATAGGCTTCCTTCACCTTCGGGTGGCCCTTGATGTTTTCCGGCGTGTCCTCGACCAGCGGCATCCCCTGGGCCAGCACGGTGATCCGGTCGGCGAGCGAAAACACCACATGCATGTCGTGCTCGATGATCACCATGGTGATGTCGCGCCGCTCCATGATCTCGCGCAGCAGGTCGATGGTGCGGTTGGTATTGGCGCGGGCCATGCCGGCGGTGGGCTCGTCGAGCAGCAGCAGGCGCGGGCGCTGCACGAGGCACATGGCCATTTCCAGCCGCCGCTTGTCGCCGCGCGAGAGGCTGGCCGCGTGCATGTGGCGCTTGTCGGCCATGCCGAATTCCTCGAGCGCGGCCATGGCCTCGTCGATCACCTCGGCCTCGTGTTCGACGGTCTCGAAGGGATGCAGGCGAAAGGCCCCGTCGCGCTTGGCGAAGACCGGGATCAGCATGTTTTCCTGCACGGAGAGGTCGCCGAAGATCTCCGGGGTCTGAAACACCCGCGAAATGCCCATCTGGTTGATCTCGTGGGGCTTGCGGCCGAGTACCGACTGGCCCTGAAACAGCACCGAGCCGGTATCGGGCATCAGCTTGCCGACGAGGCAGTTGAGCAGGGTGGACTTGCCGGCGCCGTTGGGGCCGATGATCGCGTGCACGGTGTTTTCGGCGACCGAGAGGTTCACGTCCTTGAGCGCCTGCAGGCCGCCGAAGCGCTTGGAGACGTCCTTCACTTCGAGAATCGCCATGGCTCAGTCTCCTGTATTGGCCATATGGGGCACATGGGGGGCCGGTTTCGGGTGATGCTCGGGGTCGTCCCCGCCATCGGCCGGGGGCTTCCTGCGGAACCAGCCGGCGATCTTCTGGCCGCCCTCGACCAGCCCGCCGGGCAGGAAGATCACCACCGCCATGAACATCAGCCCCAGCGTCAGCGCCCAGCCCTCGCCGGTAAAGCGCGAGGCGAGCCAGACCACCGGATCGGCGAGCCAGTCGGGCAGGAAGGAGAACCAGTCATGCAGCACCTGCTCGTTGATCTTGGAAAAGATGTTTTCCAGATACTTGATCGCGCCCGCGCCCAGCACCGGACCCAGCAGCGTGCCGGCGCCGCCCAGGATGGTCATGATCACCACCTCGCCCGAGGCGGTCCAGACCATGCGTTCGGCGCCCGCCAGCGGGTCCATCACCGCCAGCAGCCCGCCGGCGAGCCCCGCATACATGCCCGAGATCACGAAGGCCGCGAGCGTGTAGGGGCGGCTGTTCATGCCGGTATAGTTGACCCGGGTCTGGTTCGACTTGATCGCCTTGAGCACGAGGCCGAAGGGCGAGCGGGCGATGCGCAGGCTGACATAGAACATGACGATGGCGATGACGGCGCAGAAATAGAAGCCGACATTGAAGGTGAATACATGGCCCAGCACCCGCCAGTCCCAGCTGGTGGAGAGTTCGAGCCCGAACAGGTTCGGATATTGCGCCGCGCCGGCCCCGTCGAGGATGCGCGGATCGGTGTCGCGCACCTGCAGCCCGGTCTCGCCATTGGTGATTGGGGTCAGCACCGAATAGGCGAGGCGATAGGACATCTCGGCCATGGCCAGCGTCAGGATCGAGAAGTAGATGCCCGAGCGGCGCAGGCTGATATAGCCGATGATCGCAGAGAAAAGGCCGGCCACCAGCACCGCGAGGATCAGTGCCGGAAACACGTTCAGCGTCAAGAGCTTGAACATCCACACCGCCGCATAGGAGCCGACCCCGAGAAAGGCCGCGTGGCCGAAGCTCAGATAGCCGGTGAGGCCGAACAGGATGTTGAAGCCCATGGCGAAGATGCCGAAGATCGCGATCTTGGCCATGAGGTCCGGGTAGCCGCCGTTGAACTGCGCCATGGCGCTGCCCTCGGGAAACGGCTGCAGCAGGAAGGGGGTGAACAGCGTCAGCAGGATGACGATGATCAGGAAGCGGGTGTCGCGCTTGTTCAGTCCGAGCATGTCTCTACTCCTCCATCACGCCGGCCTTGCCCATCAGCCCGCGCGGGCGAACGAGCAGGATCACGATGGCCACGAGGTAGATGATCACCTGGTCGATGCCGGGGATCACGGCCTTGACCTCGTTCATCGAGGCGAAGCTCTGCAGGATGCCGAGCAGGAAGCCGGCCGCCACCGCGCCGGGCAGGCTGCCCATGCCGCCGACCACCACGACCACGAAGCTGATCACCAGAAAATCCATCCCCATATGGTAATGCGGGCTGAGGATCGGCGTATACATCACGCCCGCAAGCCCCGCCACCGCCGCGGCGATGCCGAACATGATGGTGAAGCGCTTGTCGATATTGATGCCCAGAAGCCCCACGGTTTCGCGATCCGCCATGCCCGCGCGCACCACCATGCCGAAGGTGGTGAAACGCAGGAAGGCAAACACCGCCCCGATCAGCACCGCGGCAAACAGGAAATAGACCAGCCGCCAGAACGGATAGATCACCGCGCCGGGCTCGAAGCCCACCAGCACGCCGAAATCCAGCGCGCCGCGAAAGGCCTGCGGCGCCGGGGTCTGGATCGGGTTGGCGCCGAAGAAATACTTGACGATCTCCTGCAGCACGATCGCCAGCCCGAAGGTCACAAGGATCTGGTCCGCGTGCGGGCGCTTGTAGAAATGCCGGATCAGCCCGCGCTCCATGATGAAGCCGATCACCACCATGATCGGGATCGCGATCAGGATCGACAGCGGCACCGACCAGTCGGCCAGCGCGCCGCCCAGATCCTTGCCGAACCAACCCTCGAGATAGGAGACCTCGACCTTCAGCGGATTGCCGAGAAAGTCCTTCTGGGTCTCGTCGATCACCGTGTAGGAGAGGCTGAACAGCTTTTGCAGCGTCACCGCGCAAAAGGCCCCCAGCATGAACAGCGCGCCATGGGCGAAATTGACCACGCCGAGCGTGCCGAAGATCAGCGTCAGCCCCAGCGCGATCAGCGCATAGGCCGAGCCCTTGTCGAGCCCGTTCAGAATCTGCAGGAAAATGGCGTCCATGTCCCCCACCCGTTGCAAGCCGCGGCCTTGGCGGCGCGGTCATTTTCTTGAAGGATCCGGGGCGGGAAGGCCCGCCCCGGAAAGCTGCGATCAGGCGCCCGCGTTGCAGGAACCCAAAGAAGCGTCGTCGCCCCCGAACATCGGGTGGTTCGGCGCATATTCGACCTGGGCGCGCGGGGTGACCTCGACGATTTCCAGCGTGTCGTACTGGTTGGTCGGGTTCTCGGTGCCCTTCATGACCAGCACGTCCTTGAAGCACTGGTGGTCGTCGGCGCGATAGAGCGTCGGGCCGTTGCCCAGCCCGTCGAACTCGAAGCCTTCGAGCGCTTCGGCCACGGCGCAGGGGTTGAACGAACCCGCCCGCGTCACCGCATCGGCATAGAGCAGGGTCTGCACATAGCAGGTCTGGGCCGAGTTGGAGGGCGGACGGCCATACTTCTCGCCGAAGGACTTGACGAAGGCCTTGGTGCCCGCATCCGGCAGCTGCCAGTTCCAGTTCATCGAGCCGAACACGCCCTTGATGTTCTCGCCGGCACCGGCGGCCATCAGCTCCGAGTAGAGCGGCACCACGATCTCGAAGTTCTTGCCGTTGACCACCTTGTCACGCAGGCCGAACTGCACCGCTTGCGTCAGCGAGTTGATCATGTCGCCGCCGTAGTGGTTGAGGATCAGCACGTCGGCGCCCGAGTTCAGCACCGGGGCGATGTAGGAGGAGAAGTCGCCGGCGCCCACCGGGGTGCGCACGGTCTTGACCGTCTCCCAGCCGATCGCCTCGGTCGAGGCCTTGAGCGACTCTTCCTGGGTCCAGCCCCAGGTGTAGTCGGCGGTCAGGTGATAGGCGCGCCGGTCGGTGCCGTAGGCGTTCTTCAGCACCGGGGCCAGCGCGGCGCCGGACATGTAGGCATTGAAGAAATGGCGGAAGCCATTGGCCTTGCGGTCCTTGCCGGTGGTGTCGTTGGAGTGGGTCAGGCCGGCCATGAAGATGATGCCCGCCTCCTGGCACAGGCCCTGAACGGCAATGGCCACGCCCGAGGACGAGCCGCCGTTGATCATCACCACCTTGTCCTTCTCGATCATCGACTTGGCGCTGGCGCGCGCGGCGTCGGACTTGGTCTGGGTGTCGCCGGTGACGAACTCGACCTTCTTGCCGAGAATGCCGGTGCCGTCGAGCACCTTGGAGCTGAAGGTGTTGAGCATGCCGCCGTCGCCGATGCCGTTGAGATGCTCGACCGCCAGCTGCTGGGCGCGCAGCTCGTCCATGCCCTCTTCGGCATAGGGGCCGGTCTGGGGCACGTTGAAGCCCAGGGTCACGGTGGAGCCGGTGGGCTCGTTGGTGAAGCCCCAGGCGGCGCCGGTGAAGATGGTCGGCATTGCCAGGCCGGCACCGGCGGCAGCGCCGGTCTTCAGCAGGCCGCGCCGGGTGAATTTGGATGAAGTCATGTTTTCCTCCCGTAGGTGATGAGATGCGCCGGGCCTCCTCCCCGCGCATTCGCCCGCTTTACAGGGCTGCGGCATTATGGCGTCAGGTTTGAAAATCAGGCAACAATTGCTTTGAAACATTCGCTTTTTGTGTAAAGTAATCAACTAACGAGAGAGCAGAATTGTAAACCTCTTTACAGGGTCTGAACCTGACCCGGCAGAAGAGACGGAAATCGCGATGAAAAATCAGCCTTCGGCCAGAAGCCTCACCGGCACCCGGATCCGCGAGCGCCGCCTCGGCCAGGGCCGCAAGCAGGCCGATCTGGCCCGCGAAGTGGGCATTTCGCCCGCCTATCTCAACCTGATCGAGCACAACAAGCGCCCGGTCGCCGGCAAGCTGCTGCTCGATATCGCCCGCGCGCTCGGGGTCGAATCGGGCGAGCTTTCCGGCAGCGGCGACGTGGCGCTGTTCGGTCTGCTGTCGGCGGCGGCCAGCCGCTTTGCCGAAACCGGCGCCGAGCTTGACCGGGCCGGGGAACTGGCCGGGCGCTTTCCCGGCTGGGCCGCGCTGATTGCCGCCCAGCACCAGCGCATCCGCGCGCTCGAGCGCCTCACCGCCACCCTTTCCGACCGGCTCGGCCACGATCCGCAGCTGGCCGCCAGCCTGCACGAGGTGCTCTCCACCGTGACCGCGATCCGCTCGGCGGTGTCGATCCTCTCGGAGGGCGGCGAGATCGACCCGGAATGGCAGGCGCGCTTTCTGCGCAACGTGGCCGAGGACACGGCGCGCCTGAGCGAGGCGGCGCAGGGGCTGGCGGGCTTTCTCGAAGCGGGCGAGGCCGAGGCCGGCGAGCACCTCTCGCCGCAGGAGGAGCTTTCGGCCTTCCTCGCCGCGCGCAACCATTTCTTCGCCCCGCTGGAGCCCGGCGGCTGGGCCGGGGTCGAGGCGATCGTCGCCGGGGCGAAGGACGAACTGGCCAGCGCGGCGGCGCGCGAGCTTGCCCGCGCATGGCTCACCCGCTACCGCGAAGACGCCGAAAGCCTGCCGCTGCCGCGCTTCGCCGGCCTCTGGCAGGAGGTGGGGGGCGACCTCGTGCGCCTTGCCGAACGCGCCGGCCAGAGCCTTGGGCGGGTGCTGCGCCGGGCCGCCTGCTCGGGCGGGCCCACAAGGCGCGGGCTGGTGATCTGCGACGGCTCGGGCACGCTGACCACAAGGCGTGAACTGCCCGGCTTCCCGGTGCCCCGCTTCGGCGCCGCCTGCCCGCGCTGGCCGCTGTTTCAGGCGCTGGTCCAGCCCGGCCGGCCGATCCGCGCGCGGGTGGAAATGCCCGGCGAGCCGCGCCAGATCTTCACCTGCACCGCCATTGCCGAGGCCCGCTGGCCCGAAGGCATCGACGGCCTGCCCATCTACGAAGCCACCATGCTGATCGAGGCCGAGCCCGGCGCCGGCGAAGCCGTCCCCCTGACCGCCGGCCCCGGCTGCCGCATCTGCCCGCGCCCCGCCTGCCCGGCAAGGCGCGAAGCCTCGATCCTCGCCGAGGAGCCGTCTGAGGGCGCGCTTTGACAGGGCCGCCCGCTTTATGGTTAGCTCGCCGGGCCGGTGACGGATGCCGAAGGAGGGCTGAATGGGGATGCGTGTGCTCCTGGTGGAGGACGAGCCCAATATCGTCGAGGCGATGGGCTTCATCCTGTCGCGCGACGGCTGGAGCGTGGCCACCCATGCCAATGGCGAAACCGCGCTTGAAGAGATCCGCCGGGTCGCGCCCGATGTGCTGGTGCTCGACGTGATGCTGCCGGGGCGTTCGGGTTATGACATTCTGCGCGATTTGCGGGCGGAACCGGCGCTGGCGGCGCTGCCGGTGCTGATGCTGACCGCGCGCGGGCAGGAAAAGGATCGGGCGCTGGCCGAAGAGCTTGGCGTTACCGGCTTCATGACCAAGCCCTTTGCCAATGACGACCTGCGCGCGGCGGTGAACCGCATCGCCGCGCGCGGCTGAAGAGATGCGCCCGCCCGCCCAGCCGCTGTTTCTGGCCCGGCAATCCTACCGCCGCCGCCGGCTGATCGACGCGCTGCGGCTGGTGCCGGTGCTGGGGGCGCTCTTGTTCACGGTGCCGGTGCTGGGGGCGTCGGGCCATGCGGGCTCGAGCTTTGGCGGCGCTCTCTACCTGTTTCTGTCCTGGGCGCTGCTGATCCTGCTCACGGCGCTGCTGTCGCGGCGCCTGGCGAGGCTCTCGCCCGATCCCGACGAACCGGGCAGCAGCGCCGAACCGGGTGCCGCCCCGCCGGGCGCGGTCCCGCCGGGCGGAGGCGGCGGGTAATGGTCAGCTTCAACCAGCTGGTGCTGGTGTCGCTGGCCTATGTGGCGGCGCTGTTCGCGGTGGCCTTCTGGGCCGACCGGCGGGCCAGGCAGGGGCGCTCGGCCTGGCTGCGCAGCCCGCTGATCTACACCCTGAGCCTGTCGATCTACTGCACCGCCTGGACCTTTTACGGCGCGGTGGGCTATGCGGCGCGCGCGGGGCTCGAATATCTCACCATCTATCTCGGCCCCACGCTGGTGATGGTCGGCTGGTGGTGGGTGCTGCGCAAGCTCGTGCATGTGGGCCGCGCCCAGCGAGTGACCTCGATCGCCGACCTGCTCAGCTCGCGCTATGGCAAGTCGAATCTGCTCGGCGTGATCGTGACCCTGCTCGCGGTGATCGGCACCACGCCCTATATCGCGCTGCAGTTACAGTCGGTTACCCTCGCCTTTTCGGTCTTTGCCGCGGAGCTTCCCGAAGGCTTCCACCCGCCCGGACCCAATGCGACCGCCTTCTGGGTGGCCGCCGGGCTGGCGCTGTTCACGATCCTGTTCGGCACCCGCAGCCTGGACGTGAACGAACGCCATTCGGGCGTCGTTACCGCGATTGCCGTGGAAGCGGTGGTGAAGCTGGTGGCGCTGCTGGCGGTGGGGGTGTTCGTCACCTGGGGCGTGGCCGGCGGGGTCAGCGGGATCGCGCGCGCCATCGAAGCGAGCCCCATCGCCACCTGGCAGATCGATTCGGCGCGCTGGCTGTCGCTTACCTTCCTGTCGGCGGCGGCCTTTCTGACGCTGCCGCGGATGTTTCAGGTGCTGGTGGTGGAAAATGCCGGCGAGCGCCAGCTGGCCACCGCCGCCTGGGCCTTGCCGCGCTATCTCTTGCTGATGAGCCTGTTCGTGATCCCCATCGCCGTGGTCGGGCTGGGAGTGCTGCCGGAGGGGGCGAACCCGGACCTGTTCGTGCTGACCCTGCCGCTTTCGGCCGACCGCGAAGGGCTGGCGATGCTCTCCTTTCTCGGCGGCTTTTCCTCGGCCACCTCGATGGTGATCGTCGCCGCCATCGCGCTTTCCACCATGGTGTCGAACAATATCGTCCTGCCGCTCTGGCTGTGGCTGCGGCGCGACCGGCCCGGGGCGTCGCAATCGGGCGACCTGCGCCGGCTGGTGCTGGTGGCCCGGCGCCTGGCGATCGGGGCGATCCTGCTCTTGGGCTACGCCTACTACCGCTTTTCCGGCGGCGGCGCGGCGCTGGCGGCGATCGGGCTGATTTCCTTTACCGGCGTCGCCCAGGTGCTGCCGGCGCTGCTGGGCGGGCTGTTCTGGCGCGGGGCGACGCGCACCGGGGCGGCGGCGGGGCTGCGGGCGGGATTTGCGGGCGGGGCCTACACGCTCTACCTGCCCAGCCTCGGCGAGGGCGGGCCGATGAGCGCGGCGCTGATGGAACAGGGCCCGCTGGGGCTCGGCTGGCTGCGCCCGCAGGCGCTGTTCGGCACGACCGGGCTCGACCCGGTGGTGCACGCGCTGTTCTGGTC
>JALWTH010000229.1 GCA_027082975.1 Paracoccaceae bacterium
GCCTTGGCGCGGGTGATCAGGCCGGGGTCTTGCAGCGCCTCCAGCCCGGTTGCCGCCATCACGCGGGCGGCGTGTTCCATGCCCCTGAGCGCCGGGCCGCCTTTGCCCTGCGCCACCATCTGCCAGGAGTGAAACGGGGTGCCGATCGCGTAATTCGCCCCCCACATCTGCACCGTGGGCACGACCCAGCTGACATCGCCCACATCGGTGGAGCCGGGCAGGTCCACCGGCGCCAGGCCGTCGGGCAGGAGGAAGTCGGCCAGCACCTTGCCGGGGCGCGGTTCCATGCCGGCCATGGCCCAGCTTCCGGCGATGTCGTCCGGGGTCAGGGTTTCCTGGAATTGTCGTGCATATTCAATGTCTTTAGCGGTGAAATCCGGCGGCCCCAGCGCCGCGAGCTGGCGCTGCATGGCGTCGCAGAGCGGGGTGTTTGGCACCAGTTCGCTGGCCGCGGTGACAAGGCGCGATCGGACCTCGGTTTCGCTCATCAGCGCCGCGCCGCGGGCGACGTTTTCGACCCGCTCGACCAGCTTCATCATCTCGCGCACCCGCGGCTCGCGGATCACGTAGCGCACCCGCGCCCCGGCCTGCACCACATTGGGCGAAATGCCGCCGGCATCGAGATAGGCGTAATGCACCCGCGCCTGGTCCGACATGTGCTCGCGCAGGTAATTGACGCCCACGCTCATCAGCTCCGCCGCATCGAGCGCGGAGCGGCCCAGATGCGGGCTGGCGGCGGCGTGGCTCGCGCGCCCGCTGAAGGCGAAATCCACCCGGGCTGCGGCCAGCGACGAGGCGCGCATCACCTGGGCGATGGTGCCGGGATGCCAGGTAATGGCGATATCCACATCGTCGAACACGCCTGCGCGCACCATGAAGGTCTTGGCCGAGCCGCCCTCCTCGGCCGGGCAGCCGATATAGCGCACCCGCCCCGGGGTGCCGCTCTCTTCGAGCCAGTCCCTGAGCGCCACCGCCGCCAGCATCGCCCCGGCGCCGAGCATGTTGTGCCCGCAGCCATGGCCATTGGCCCCGGGCTCCACCGGGCAGGGCTCGGGCCTGTCGGCCTGCTGGCTCAGGCCCGCCAGCGCGTCATATTCGCCGAGAAAGGCGATCACCGGCCCGCCCGCGCCCGCCTCGCCCATCAGCGCGGTGGGGATGCCGGCCAGATCGCGGCTCACGCGAAAGCCGTGATGGGCAAGCTCGCGCGCATGTTCTTCCACCGAGCGATGCTCCGCATAACAGGTCTCGGGCATGGCCCAGATCCGGTCGGACATGGCCCGCAGGCGCGGCGCGTGTCGCGTCACCAGGTGCCAGGCGGGATTTTCGTTCATCGCGCTCTCGCTCATCGCGCTCTCCTCCATCGCGCGCGCCCGGGCTCCGGGCCGCTCGGCCCAGATTAGGCTCAGGACCCATCAATCCCACGTTCACAGTCCGGCAGATTTGCTTCCTGAACAGGCGCAAGACCGCAGGAATAGTAATCTATTTCAAGGTCTTGCAACGCATTCAGGGAGCAAATCCGCCGGACCCGCAGGGCGGTGCAGGCGCTTCCTCTCAGGGGCCTTTTGCCCTTGGAAAGGGGCCCACCCTGTCCGGCGGGCAAAAAACCCCTGATATTTCGCGCCTGCGCCGCTGTGAGCGCGGGATTAATGGGTCCTGAGCCTAGGGCGCCTTCGCCGCATTGAAAACGTCGAAGCCCGTTTTCCGCGGGAAAATGTGTCGGGCTTAAAGGAATTTTCACCCCTGCCTGCGAAAACCGGCCAAAGGCTCGTGCCTTGAGCCCGATTCCGGTGTGCTGGCCGATGCGTTGCCGGGGCGTGACAAGGTGAACAGGAGAAAAGAATGCGACTGCCAGATTTCAGAAACATCTCGTTCAAGCTGCCCGCGATCATCCTGGCGATGGTGGCGGTGTCGGTGGGGTTGGCCTCGGGGATCGCCTATTTCCAGCAGCGCGGCGCGCTGTTCGAGGCCGCCGAAAGCCGCCTGGCCAACCTGGCCAAGGGGCGCGCCGGGCAGGCCGAGACGCTGTTTGCCACGATCGAACAGGACCTGACCGCCGCCGCCAAGCGCGAAGCGACGGTCCGCGCGCTGAACGGTTTCTCCCGGGCCTGGTCGATGATGAGCTGGACCGCCAAGGAGACCGGGCCGCGGGATCTGCTGCAGCGCCTCTATATAGATGAAAGCCCCTATCCGGTGGGCGAGCGCTCCAGGCTGGACGATGCCGGGGATGGCTCGCCCTGGACGGTCGCCCATGCGAAAATCCACCCGGAATTCCGCGCCATTCAGGAGCTTTACGGCTATTACGACATCTTCCTGATCGACCCGAACGGCAATGTCGTCTACACCGTGTTCAAGGAGCGGGATTTCGCCACCAATCTCGTCGATGGCGAGTGGAAGGATACCGGGCTGGGCAAGGTATTCCGCGAGGCGATGACGAAACCGGCGGGGGAGATTTCCTTCCAGGATTACGCGCCTTACGGCCCCAGTAACGGGGACCTCGCCAGCTTCGTCGCCATGCCGGTCTTTTCCGACCAGGGCGACCGGCTGGGGGTCATTGCCTATCAGATCCCCACCAACCTGATTTCCAGAATCGTGAACAATCCCGACGGGTTGGGCGAGACCGGGGAGGTGTATCTGGTCGGCGCCGACGGTATCGCGCGCACCGCCTCGCGCTTCGACGAGGCGCAGAGCGCCGCCCCGCGCCACATCTCCAACCCGGCCGTGGAACTCGCCCTGCAGGGCAAGACCGGCTTTGCCGAACTGGATACCGGCGCTTCGGGCACCGTGCTGGCCGAATATCGCCCGTTGCCGGTCTATGGCAGCCAATGGGCCCTGGTCGCCCAACAGGATGAAGACGAGATCCTGGCCTCCATCGCCCACCTGAAAAAGCTCCTCTGGCTCACCGCCATTGGCGTGATCGCGGGCTTCTCCATCCTCGGCGCCGTCTTCGCCCAGAGCCTGACACGACCGCTCTGGCGCGCGGTCTCTGCCATGCGGACGATTGCACGCGGAAAATACGAGGAAACGGTGCCGGATACCGGCCGAAAGGACGAAATCGGCGTCATCGCCCGCACCCTGGAAGAGATTCGTCAGAAGCTGCTTCACGGTCAGGCCGAAGAATACCAGAACCGCTTCCGCGGCGTCGCCTTCGAATCCTCATCGGCCTGCATCATGATGGCGGATGCCGAGATGAACATCACCGCGCTGAACCCCGCGCTGATGCAGATCTTCGACAAATACCGTGACGATTTCCTGCGCGATTACCCGGATTTCGATGCGCAGAAGATCGTCGGCACGCCAATGGATTTCTTCCATCCCGAGGCGATGCGCGGGCAGATCCGGGAGCTGCTGTCCGACCCGGAGAACCTCCCCTACACGGCCAATATCTCCATCGGCGAAGCCCGCTTCTCCCTGCTGATCTCGATGGTGACGGAAGCCGACGGCACCCCCATGGGCTATGTGGTCGAATGGAAGGATGTCACCCGCGATTACCTCAATACCGCCATCCTCGCCGCGATCGATTCCAGCCAGGTCAAGGCCGAATTCACCAAGGACGGCATGTTCCTGTCGGCCAATGAGCGCTTCTGCGAAATGATGGGCAAGGAAAGCAGCGCTTTCGAGGGCATGCATGGCGAGGATATCTTCGCCTTCGACCAGCGGATGGCCGCGGAGCGCGGCCCGGTATTCGAGCGCCTGCAACGGGGCGAATCCATCATCGGCCAGTTCCGCCTGCCGGGTGGCAAGCGCGGCGATGCCATTGTCGATGGCTCCTTTTCGCCGGTCATGGATGCCAGCGGAAATCTGCTGCGCATCCTCATGCTGGGCAATGATGTCACGGAAGACCGCCAGGCGATCGAGGCCGCCGATGCCCGCCGCGAAGTCATGCGCGCAGCCCAGCAAAAGGTCGTGGACGGCCTGCGCAGGGGCCTCGCGGCGCTGGCCGAGGGCGACCTGACAGTGCGCCTGGACGAGGAATTCGCCCCCGATTACGAGCAATTGCGTCTCGATTTCAACAAGACCTGCGACAGATTGCTCGATGCCATGCGCGCGGTGGTCGAAAATGCCGACCTGATCCGCGGCGAGGCCGGCGAAATCGCCAATGCCGCCGACGACCTGTCGTCGCGCACCGAACGCCAGGCCGCAACCCTCGAGGAAACCGCCTCGGCGCTGGATCAGCTGACCAGCTCCGTGCGCTCCGCCGCTGAAGGTGCCACCCATGCCAGCGAACTGGTGCAGACTGCCCGGGAAAATGCCGAAGCCTCCGGGAAGGTGGTGCGCGAGGCGGTGGCCGCCATGAGCGAGATCGAACAATCCTCCAGGAAGATTTCCAAGATTACCAGCGTGATCGACGATATCGCCTTCCAGACCAACCTGCTGGCGCTGAATGCCGGGGTGGAGGCGGCGCGTGCGGGCGAAGCGGGCCGGGGGTTTGCCGTGGTCGCCTCCGAAGTGCGCGCCCTGGCGCAACGCTCCTCGGAAGCGGCGCGGGAGATCAACGAACTGATCTCGGCGTCCGGTACCCAGGTCAAGCGCGGGGTAGACCTGGTGGACCAGACCGGAACCGCGCTGGACAGCATTGTCGGCAGCGTCTCCGAAATCGACCAGAAGGTGAGCGAAATCGCGGTTTCGTCCCGCGAGCAGAGCTCCGGCCTCGCCGAGATCAACGAAGCGGTCAACCAGCTCGATCAGGTAACCCAGCAGAATGCCGCCATGTTCGAGCAGACCACCGCCGCAAGCCACGCCCTGACACGCGAGGCGGAGAACCTGACCGAAACCACCGCACGCTTCCAGATCGACGGCCAGGGCGTCGGGGCCGGCGCAGCCGCGTCGTCGAATGTTGTCGATCTGGCCCAGCCCGCCGCACAACAAGCGCCCCAGGCCACAGCCACGGCCTCGCCCGCCGCGGATGGGAATACGGCCCTGGCATCGCAATCCGAGGCCGAGGAAATCGAAGATGACTGGGATGATTTCTAGAATGGCCAGGCAGTCAGATGTCGCGCCCGGCGCGGATACAGCGCCGGGAACGCGCGGGGCGGATGTGCCGATCAGGGTTCTCATCGTCGATGATTCCCCGGTGATGCGCCAGCTCATCCGCCACAGCCTTGCCGGACATCCCGATATCACGGTGGTGGCCGAGGCCGCCAATGCACGAGAGGCACGCGATGCGGTGAATCGCTACCGGCCCGATGTCATGACCCTGGATGTGGAAATGCCCGAAATGGACGGGCTGGAATTCCTCCGCCGGCTGATGAAAGCGCGCCCGATGCCGGTGGTGATGGTCTCGTCGCTGACCGAACGCGGCAGCAAGGCAGCCATCCGCGCCCTTTCGCTGGGGGCGGTGGAATGTATTGCAAAGCCGAAGGGAGGAGCGCATGGGGCCCCGCTGTTCAGGAATCTGGACGGCATATTGCGCATGGCGGCGCGCGCGAGGGTCCGCAACCGCAGGCAGCAATCGCCTCAGCCGCAGGGTGGACCGGCGCCATTTTCCTGGAACGGAAAATATGTGCTGATCGGTTCTTCGACCGGGGGGGTGGAAGCGCTTGAAACCGTCCTGTCTTCCTACCCGAAGAACTGCCCGCCGACCCTTATCACCCAACACATGCCGGCGCAGTTTCTGGTCAATTTCGCCGAGAGGCTGAACAAGAAATTCGCACCGCATATCCAGCTGGCCCGCGACGGCGGAGAACCGGAGCAGGGCAACGTGTATATCGCGCCGGGAGGGGATACGCATCTGGTCCTGAGCCAGGCGGAACGGCCGGTGCTGGTCCTGCAACCGGGGCCGAAACAGACCGGGCACCGCCCTTCGGTCGATGTGATGTTCTCTTCCGCGCGCAAACATGCCGCCAGGGTAATCGGCGTTCTGCTTACGGGCATGGGAGCGGATGGAGCCGAGGGGATGCGCCAGCTGCGGGAAAACGGGGCGTTCTGCATCGCCCAGAATCGGGAGAGCTGCGTGGTCTACGGCATGCCCCGGGTGGCTTGCGAGAAGGGCGGGGTCGACCTGTCGCTGGATTTGTCGCGCATTGCCGATGAAATCCTGTCGCGAACGGGCAGAAGCGCCACGCCCATGCAATCGACAAACATGGTAGGGTAAAGATGGGCGAGAGTCTCGTGCGAACATATATCAGCCAGGGAGAATATGCGATTTCCGATCGGGAAGACGCGGTGATTGCCACCTTGCTGGGAAGCTGCGTTTCGGCCTGCATCTGGGACCCTGTACGCAAGATCGGCGGCATGAATCATGTCCTGTTCGTGGATGAGACGCAGAATGCAGCCAATCAGTTCGGCCACGGGGTCAACGGCATGGAGCTTCTGATCAACAACCTGCTGCGCCAGGGCGCCCAGCGCGGCCGCCTGCGGGCCAAGGTCTTTGGCGGGGCCTCGATGATCGCGGGGCTTTCCAGTGCCGGCGAAAAGAATGGCCAGTTCGTTGTCGATTTCCTCGCCCGGGAGGAAATCGCCCATGTCGGGGGCGACCTGGGCGGAACCCTGGCGCGCCGGCTCGAGTTCTGGCCGACATCCGGTCGCGCCCGCATCAAGCTGGTGAACAAGAAGGTGGAAGTCGCGCCGCCCCCCCCGGCTCCGAGCAGCGAACTGGAGCTGTTCTGATCCTTACGCCTCGGCAGGCTGCCCTGGTCGAGCCGCAGGCAACTGGCGGGCCGAGAGCGGCGGTGTTTCCCCGGCCCGGGCGGTTCAGTGGGCGCGTTCGAGGCGCGGGGGCTCTCGCGGCACGCTCCGTGCTCCGGTATCCGCTCCGGCCTCTGCCCTCCCGGTGCACGGGAACCGAGCCGCTCCCCTCTGTTCGCGGCCCAGCCCCGGCCGGCAGCTCTGCGCCTGTTCGGCTGGCGGTGTTGATCCGGGCCGCGCCTTCATCCCGGCCCGGGCTGTCGGCCCCTCGCCGCCCCGCCATGCCCGGTGCCGGGTGAAGACAGCCAGGATGCCTTCCCGGGGGCGGCGGCGCGGAGCGGTCGCGCGCCCCGGGAGGATATGTTTGCCCGATGTCGGAGCTACCACTTCCCCGAAGCGCCGCCGCCAGAGGAAGAGCCGCCGCTGAATTTGCCTTTTTCCTCATCCTTGGGCGTGTCCGGGTCGGCGAGCCTGGCAATGGCAAAGCCGGTGGTGGTGACATGGCCGCAATGGGGGCAGGTGGTGACGATATCGCCCCGGCCCTCGTGCTCACGGGTGGCGGGCTCGACGATTCTGCGTTCGCTGTTCAGGCCGCGCTGGCCGCAGGATTCGCAGCGCGCCACGGCATTGCGCAGCCGCCGGCCGAAGATGCCCCATCCCAGCCCCAGCGCCAGCAGCAGGCCGAGGCCCCATTTCAGCGGGCTGAAGCCTCCGGCCCCGCCACCTTCTGCGGCGCCTTCCCCGCCCGTGCTCCGCGCCGCCCCGCCGCTGTCTCCGCTCCCGGCCGTGGCCGCCGCCGCGGCAGGCGGAGCATAGCCGGCAATCCGGCGCATGATCGCATCGGCCCCCTTGACGATCCCCTGGCTGTAGCGCCCCTCCCGAAAGGCCGGCACCAGGATGGTATCGACGATCTCGGCGGCGATGGCATTGTAGCTCGCATCGTGCCCGGCGCCCAGTTCGATGCTCATCTCGCGACTGTCGCGCAGGACCAGCAGCAGGATGCCGTCATTCTTTTCCGGGTTGCCGATGCCCCAGGCGTTGAACAGGCCGATGGAGAAATCCTCGTAGCTGCCCGCGCTCTGGAAGGGCGTGCGGTCGGGCAGGGTGAGGATGGTGAATTCCACCCCCCGCGCCTCGCGCAGAGCGCCGAGCCAGCGGCGCAGCGTGGCCTCGTCGGCGGGCGCGATCAGGCCGGCATCATCGGTGACATAGGCATCCTTCTGCTCCGGCCATGACCCGGCCGCGGCGCTGCCCGGCAGGGACAGGACCGGCAGGCAGAGAAGCAGCGCAAGAAGGCCGGGAAGAAGGCCGAAATGTTTTGCCAAAGGTTTCATGAAAGATCTCCTGATAGTTCGGAAAGGACTTCGGCGACCGCCATCACGTCTTCGCGCCGGCAGTCGAACTGCCCCACCTGCACGCGGATCACGAAAGCGCCCTGGTGGCGGGTCTGGGTGAGGTAGATGCGCCCGTCGCGGTTGACCCGCTCGAGCAGGCGCGCGGTGGTGGCGTCATCGCCAAGGCGGAAGGCAAACAGCGACAGGATCGGCTCGCTGGCGATGGTGAAGCCGGGCAGGGCGCGGATCGCCTCGCAGGCCTCGCGCGCCCAGGCCACATGGTTGCGGATGCGCGCGCGCAGGCCGCTGAGCCCCTCGGCGCGCAAGAGAAACCACAGCTTCAGCGCCCGGAAGCGACGGCCGAGCGGCAGGGTCCATTCGTTGTAATTCACCACTTCGCCCGCGCCCTGGGTCTGCAGATAATCGGGCCTGAGCCCCATCGTGGCGATCTGCGGCGCGGGGTCGCGCAGGAACTGCACCGAGCAGTCGAACTGCGCGCCGAGCCATTTATGCGGGTTGAACACGATGCTGTCGGCCCCCTCGATCCCGGCCCAGAGGGTGCGAAACTCCTCGCAGATCATCGCCGAGCCGGCCCAGGCCGCATCCACATGCACCGGCAGGCCGTGGGATTTGGCCACCGCGATACAGGCGCCAAGGTCATCGCAAGCGCCGATCCCGGTACCGCCGGTGACGAGGATCACCCCGGCCGGGCGCATCCCGGCGGCAAGATCGGCGCGGATCGCCGCATCCAGCGCGCCCGGATCCATGGAGTGGAGCCGGTCGCCGGGGCGGGTCGGGATCTTCACCAGATTGTCCTGCCCGATCCCGGAAAGGCGCGCCGCCTTGTCCACGCTCGAATGGTTCTGGGCCGAAGCATAAAGGCGCAGGCGCGGCGCGCCCGAGAGCCCCGCGCCGAGCCCGGCAAAGCCCAGCGCGCGTTCGCGCATGGTCAGCACCGCGCTGAACGTGGCGGTGGTGGCGCTGTCGTGGATGGTGCCGGTGAAACCCTCGGGCAGGCCCAGCGCATCCCGCAGCCAGCCCACCACCAGCGCTTCCATCTCGTTCGCCGCCGGCGCGGTCTGCCACAGCATCGCCTGCCCTGCCATGGCATTGGCCAACTGCTCGGCCAGCATCGAGGCCGGCGCCGCATTGGCCGGGAAATAGGCAAAGAAACGCGGGTGCTGCCAATGGGTCATGGCGTCGGGGACAAGGCGGGTGAAATCCTCGAAAATGGTCTCGATCGGCTCCGGCTCCTCGGGCGCAGGGGCTTGAATCCGCTTGAGAAATTCCCCCGGCGCCAGGTCCGGGCGCACGCGCCGCTCCCGCAGTCCCGCATGATAGTCGAGCGCCCAGTCCGCGGCGCGTTTCGACCACTTGTTCAACTCTTCGTGATCCATGCCCCACCAAGGCACGGACGAGGCGAAAATGCAAGCGCCCGAGCGGGGCCGCCCGGCTCAGGCCTGCTCCAGCGCGGTGATGATCGGCGAGAAATCGGCGGCCTTCAGCGAGGCCCCGCCCACCAGCGCCCCGTCCACATTGGGCACCGAAAAGATCGCGCCGGCATTGTCGGGCTTCACCGAGCCGCCATAAAGCAGGCGCACCGAGCGGCCGACCCCGGCCCCGAAGCGCCGCTCGAGGCGGGCGCGGATGAAGTCATGCACCTCGCCGATCTGCTCAAGCGTGGCCACCTTGCCGGTGCCGATCGCCCAGACCGGCTCATAGGCCACCACCAGGTTTTCGCCGGTCACCAGGTCGGGGATCGAGCCCGCCAGCTGGCCGCCGATGATGTCGAGCGTATTGGCCGCCTCGCGCTCCTCAAGGCTCTCGCCCACGCAGATGATGGCGCAGAGCCCGGCGGCAATGGCGGCGCGGGCCTTCTCGCGCACATCGGTATCGCTCTCGCCATGATCGGCGCGCCGCTCGCTGTGGCCTAGGATCACATGGCTCGCCCCGGCATCCTTCAGCATCGCCGCCGAAATGTCGCCGGTATGCGCGCCATGCTCCTGCGCTGCGCAATCCTGCCCGCCAATGGCGATGGGCCCGCTGATCCGCGACATCCGCTCCAGAAGCGTTGCCGGCGGGCAAAGCAGAATGTCGATGCCGCTCTCTCCATGGGCCGCCACCAGCGCCTCGACCTCGCCCAGATCGGCCCCGAGCCCGTTCATCTTCCAGTTTCCCGCGGCAAGCTTGCGTCGCATAAGGCCTCCTCCTGCATCCTGTCGCGGCGGTGATAGCGCAAGCGGCGCCACGCGCAAAGAGGTCAGGATAGCGCAGCCAGCGCGCGCCGGGCCCAGTCGCAGGCCAGTTCGGGATCGTCCAGCGCCTCTTCGGGCAGGGTCCAGTAATGCATGGAGCGGCCATCGGCCATGCGGAACTTGCGCGCCCCGGCCGCTTCCATCTCGGCGGCAAAGTCACCGCTGGCCTTCAGATACACATCGCCCGCGCGCGACAGGATCGCAAATATCTGCCCGTCGCGATAGATCGACAGCCCGCCCATCATCCGGCGGTGGCCGAGCCCGCCCAGCCCCTCGAACAGCTCCAGCACCCGGGCGATATCGCCGTCCGAGACGCTCATGCCTCCCCCGTCAGGCTTTCGTCGAACTTGATCGATTCGCCGCAGCCGCAGGCCTCGGTCACGTTGGGATTGTTGAACCTGAAGCCGCTCTCCAGCAGCGTCGTCTCGTAATCTATCTCGGTGCCAAACAGAAACATCTGCGCCATCGGCGCGATCATCACCCGCGCCCCCCCCTGCTCCACCACCTCGTCGAGCGGGTCCACTTCCTCGACGAATTCCATCGTGTATTCCATGCCCGCGCAACCGCCCTTCCTGACGCCGATGCGCAGGCCCTGATGGCCACCCTTCTCCATCAGCCGGGCGATCTGCGCGGCCGCGCGCTCAGTGAGCGTCACCGCCTGCTTGCCGGGAGTTCCAAACATGTTGCGCTCCTTGCTTGCCCCTTCATCTTGGGGGAAATACTCCGGGGGCGTGGGGGCAGCGCCCCCACATGAGTGTGCGCGCTGCGGCCCCTACATGAATCCGAGTTCCAGCCGCGCCTCGTCCGACATCATCTCCATGCCCCATTGCGGCTCCCAGACCAGGTTCACATCCACCTGGCGCACGCCTTCGAGCGGGGCCACCGCATCGGCCACCCAGCCGGGCATGTCGCCGGCCACCGGGCAGCCCGGGGCGGTCAGGGTCATGTCGATCTGCACCGCGCCGTCATCGGAAATGTCGATCGTGTAGACCAGGCCGAGGTCATAGATATTGACCGGGATTTCCGGGTCGTAGACGCTGCGGCAGGCCTCGACGACCTTTTCGTAAAGCGGGTGATCGGTGGTGGAGGGGCGGATCAGCGGCGCGCCTTCCAGCCTGGCTCCGGTTTCGGTGTTCATCGCGCGTCCCTCTGGTGCTGCGTTTGGGGGTTCCTATTCCTGAGCAATCATATAAGGATTGTCCGCCCGCAGGTCCAGAGGCAGGAGGTCGCGGGCCGGCGCGATTTTTCTGCGAAAAATCGGGACCCGCGCCGCGGCGCAGGGCTTTGCAACGCCCGCGCGCTGGCGTAAGAGGCGCCCATGCAGAGCTTTTCCTTCCGCCTGACCGCCCGTGACGGCAAGGCGCGCGCCGGCCTGATCTCGACCCCGCGCGGCGAGATCCGCACCCCTGCCTTCATGCCGGTGGGCACGGCCGCCACGGTCAAGGCGATGCTGCCCGAGAGCGTGGCCGCGACCGGCGCCGACATCCTCTTGGGCAATACCTACCACCTGATGCTGCGGCCGGGCGCCGAGCGCATCGCCCGGCTCGGCGGCCTGCACCGCTTCATGAACTGGTCCGGGCCGATCCTCACCGATTCGGGGGGCTTTCAGGTGATGAGCCTTGCCGGGCTGCGCAAGCTCGGCGAAGAGGGTGTGACCTTCAGGAGCCATATCGACGGCGCGCGCCACATGCTGAGCCCCGAGCGCAGCATGGAGATCCAGCGCCTCTTGGGCAGCGATATCGTCATGTGTTTCGACGAATGTCCCGCCCTGCCCGCCGACGAGGCCGAGGTGGCGCGCGCGATGCGCCTTTCCATGCGCTGGGCGGCGCGCTCGAAAGAAGCCTTCGGCGCGCGGCCGGGCCACGCGCTTTTCGGTATCCAGCAGGGCGGCGTCACGCATGAACTTCGCGCCGAAAGTGCCGAGAAACTCAGGGAAATAGGCTTTGACGGCTATGCGATCGGCGGCCTTGCGGTGGGCGAGGGGCAGGCGGCGATGTTCGGTGTACTCGACTATGCCCCCGACATGCTGCCTGCCGAGAAGCCGCGCTACCTGATGGGGGTGGGCAAGCCCGATGACATCGTCGGCGCGGTCAAGCGCGGCATCGACATGATGGATTGCGTGCTGCCGAGCCGCTCCGGGCGCACCGGGCAGGCCTTTACCCGGCGCGGGGTGGTCAATATCAAGAATGCCCGCCATGCGGACGACCCGCGCCCGCTCGACGAATCCTGCGCCTGCCCGGCCTGCACCGGCTACAGCCGCGCCTATCTGCACCATGTGTTCCGCGCCCGCGAAATCATCTCCTCGATGCTGCTGACCTGGCATAATCTGCAGTATTATCAGGATCTCATGGCCGAAATGCGCGCCGCCATCGCGGCCGGGCGCTTTGACGAATTCGAGCGCGGCTTTCACGCCGCGCGCGCCCTGGGCGATATCGAGCCCCTCTGAGCTTCGGGCCGCCGCGGCCATGCGCCCACGGGCCGGCCGCAACAGGCTGTTTCCCGACCGTTTCTTGGTAAATGCCCGTTAACCATGTTACAGGGGGGCGGGGCAGGGACAGCGAGGATGCCATGGGGCATGGTTTCGATCTGCACGGGGGCACGGCCCCCTCTGCGCCCGGCTGGCCGGGGGCGCTGGTGCTGGCCGGCTTGCTCCTGCTCTACCTCGCCACCTTTCCGCATAACCTGACCGAGGGCGAAGACGCGCTGTGGTATGTGGAGCGGGTGGCGCGCGGCGCCTGGCAGTGGCACCCGAACCACCTGCTGGTGGAGCCGCTGGCCTGGCTGGCGCGGGCGGGGCTGGCGCGGGCGGGCTTCGAGCTTCCGGCGCTCGCGGTGATGCAGGGGCTGAGCCTGGCCGCCGGGCTGGCGGCGCTGGCGCTGATCTGGCGGCTGACGGCGCGCCTGGCCGGGGGGCTGCTGGCGCCGCTGGGGGCGACCCTGGCTACGGGCTTCAGCTTCGCCTTCTGGCTTTATTCAATGATGCCGGACACTTACGCGCTGCCGCTGCCCTTTGCCCTGGCCGGGATCTCGGCCTTGCAGCGGGTCGGCGAAGAGATGATCGCCGGCCGGCCCGCGCCCCTGCGCCGGACCCTGTGGGCGGCGCTGATGGTGGCGCTGGCGGTGCTGTTTCACCAGCAATACCTGTTCCTCGCCCTGGCCGGAGCGCTGGCGCTGCTGCTGTGGTCGGCGGGCCTGCCGGCGGGGCGCCGGGCGGCGGGGCTCGGCCATGCGCTGGCCTTTGCGCTGGTCCTTGCCGGGCTGGTGCTGGCGGCCTATCTGGCGGTGGCCCTGCTCGCGCTCGGTCTGCGCGCGCCGGGCGAGATCCTGCTCTGGGCGCGCGGGCTGGCGCGCGGCGGGCTGTGGACGCCGTTCGGCGCGCTTGCGCCGCTGAAGTCGCTGCTGGGGCTGGGCACGGCGATCTGGTCGCCGGTCTTCCTGTTTGCCAGCGACCGCTTCGTGGCGCTGGCCGAGCGGGTCTTTGCCGGGCGGCTGTTCGTGGAGGAAACCTTCCTCGCCCGGACCGGCCTGGCGCTCGGCTTCTGGCCGCTGCTGGGGCTGACGGCGCTATCGCTCGCAGGCTTTCTCGCCCTGCTCTGGCGGGCGCTCGGCGGGCTCTTGCGCGGGGGCGACGGGCGCGGCCTCAGCCTGCTGCTGCTGCTGTTTTTCCTGACCGGCTTCGCCGCCATCACCGCCTGGGAGCCGACCAACAAGGAATTCTGGATCGCCACCCTGCCGGCCCTGTTCATGCTGGTCTTTGTCAATGCCGGGCGGGCGCCGCTGCGGAGTGCGCTTTTTCTGGTGCCGCTGCTGGCGGCCAACCTGCTCGGGGCGATGCTGGGCTTTGCCCGGCCCGAGAGCGATTACTGGTACATGCAGAATCGCTGGCTGATCGAAGACACCGCCGCGGGCGACCTCGTGATCGACCGTTGCGGCTATATCTGCGAGGGCTATCTGCGGCTGTTCTCGCCGGCCCGATACCCGGACCGGGAGGCGGACCGGCAGGCGCGCGCGGCACCGCCGCACCTGCCCGCTTCCCGGCCCGGGGGCGGGCGGGTGCTGGTCACCTCGCGCGCCCTGGAAGCGGGCGCCGATCCGCCCGGCCGCTTGGTGCTGCGCGACCGGCGGATGGGGCTTTCGGTGTTCGAGCTGTTCGGGGAGGAAAGCCGATGAGGCTTTCGCCAGGCCCGAGCGAAAAGAAACAAATCCGCGCATTTTTTCGCCCCGCCGCGCGAGTCTGCCCTTGTTTGCCCGCCCGCCAGCGGGCACAATGCCCGCCAGAGCGACAGCCAATGCGGCGCGGCCTGAAACACGGGGCCTGAAACACGGGGCCTGAAATGCGGGGCCTGAAATGCGGGGCCTGAAATGCGGGGCCTGAAATGCGGGGCTTGAAACACAGGGCTTGAAACACAGGGCTTGAAACACGGGGGGCGAGACCCCAGTTAACAAACCGTGAACAGGAGACAGCCAGCCTGCCAGCCACGCTGGCCTGCCCGGCCGGCGCAGGGAGGCCAGGCCCGCCAAGGAGCCAGCGCCGCGCCGGAGGGGGGTGAGAGGCCGAGAGGAGGCACAAGGGGGCGCGCTGTCGGCCACAGAACAAGGATATGTCCATGAGCGAGCAACTGAGCCAACCCTACCCGGTCCTTTCCCTGCGCGACGTGGTGGTCTTTCCCCACATGATCGTGCCGCTCTTCGTCGGCCGCGAGAAAAGCGTGCGCGCGCTCGAGGCGGTGATGGCCGACGACAAGCAGATCCTGCTCGCCAGCCAGAAGGACCCGGCCGAGGACGACCCCGCCACCGAGGGCATCTACCGCACCGGCGTGCTGGCCAATGTGCTGCAATTGCTCAAGCTCCCCGACGGCACCGTGAAAGTGCTGGTCGAGGGCCAGCAGCGGGTGCGCATCACCGAATTCCTCGACAATCCGGCCTTTTTCGAAGCCCGCGCCGAGCGGCTCGAGGAAGTGCCCGGCGACAGCGAGATCGTCACCGCGCTGATGCGCTCGGTGGGCGAGGAATTCGAGCGCTACGCCAAGGCCAAGAAGAACATCCCCGAGGAGGCCATGGCGGCGGTGGCCGAGACCCGCACCCCGGACAAGCTCGCCGACCTGATCGCCGGCCATCTGGGCGTGGACGTGGCCCAGAAGCAGGCCCTGCTGGAGATGCTGAACGTGGCCGAGCGGCTCGAGCAGGTCTACGGGCTGATGCAGGGCGAGATGAGCGTGCTCCGGGTGGAAAAGAAGATCAAGACCCGGGTCAAGAGCCAGATGGAGCGCACCCAGCGCGAATATTACCTCAACGAGCAGATGAAGGCGATCCAGCGCGAACTGGGCGAGGAGAGCGACGGGCCCAACGAGATCGCCGAGCTCGAGGAGCGCATCGCGGCCACGAAGCTCTCGAAGGAAGCGCGCGAAAAGGCCGAAAGCGAGCTCAAGAAGCTCAAGTCCATGAGCCCGATGTCGGCCGAGGCCACCGTGGTGCGCAATTATCTCGACTGGCTGCTGTCGATCCCCTGGGGCAGGAAGAGCCGCGTCAAGCGCGACCTGGGGCTGGCCCAGAAGGTGCTGGACGAGGACCATTACGGGCTCGAGAAGGTCAAGGAGCGGATCGTCGAATATCTGGCCGTGGGCCAGCGGTCGAAAAAGCTCAAGGGGCCGATCCTGTGCCTCGTCGGCCCGCCGGGCGTGGGCAAGACCAGCCTCGGCAAGTCGGTGGCGCGCGCCACCGGGCGCGAATTCATCCGCATCAGCCTCGGCGGCGTGCGCGACGAAAGCGAGATCCGCGGCCACCGGCGCACCTATATCGGCTCGATGCCCGGCAAGATCATCCAGGCGATGAAGAAGGCGAAGACCACCAATCCGCTGATCCTTCTCGACGAGATCGACAAGATGGGCCAGGATTTTCGCGGCGACCCGGCCAGCGCCATGCTGGAAGTGCTGGACCCGGAACAGAATTCGACCTTTGTCGATCATTACCTGGAGGTGGAATACGACCTTTCCGGGGTGATGTTCCTGACCACCGCCAACAGCTACAACATGCCCGGCCCCCTGCTCGACCGGATGGAGACGATCCCGCTTGCCGGCTATACCGAGGACGAAAAGCGCGAGATCGCCACCCGCCACCTGCTGCCCAAGCAGGTGAAGAATCACGGGCTGAAGGCGGGCGAATTCACCCTCACCGATGCGGCGCTGACCGACATCATCCGCTATTACACCCGCGAGGCCGGGGTGCGAAATCTCGAGCGCGAGATTGCCAAGCTCGCGCGCAAGGCGGTGACCCGCATCATCAGGGGCGACGCCGAAAAGGTGGTGGTCGATAGCGGCGATCTGGAGGATTTCCTCGGCGTGCGCAAGTTCCGCTATGGGCTTGCGGAGGAGGAGGACCAGGTGGGCGTGGTCACCGGGCTGGCCTGGACCAGCGTCGGCGGCGACCTGCTGTCGATCGAGGCGCTGAAGCTGCCCGGCAAGGGGCGGATGAAGACCACCGGCAAGCTGGGCGAGGTGATGAAGGAATCGATCGACGCGGCCTCATCCTTCGTGCGCTCGATCGCGCCGGAAATCGGGGTGAAGCCCCCGGTCTTCGAAAAGATCGACATCCATGTCCACGTCCCCGAAGGCGCCACCCCCAAGGACGGCCCCTCGGCGGGCATCGCCATGGTCACCTCGATCGTTTCGGTGCTGACCGGCATCCCGGTCAGAAAGGACATCGCCATGACCGGCGAAGTCACCCTGCGCGGCAATGTGCTGCCGATCGGCGGGCTGAAGGAAAAGCTGCTCGCGGCGCTCAGGGGCGGTATCGGGACGGTGCTGATCCCGGTCGAGAACGAAAAGGACCTGGCCGAGATCCCCGATAACGTCAAGGAAGGGCTCGAGATCATCCCCGTGGCCCATGTGCGCGACGTGCTCGCGGCGGCGCTGGTGCGCGCGCCCGAGCCGGTGGAATGGGACCAGGCCGCCGAGGACGCCGCCGCCCAGGCCGCCATGCAGGCCAAGGACGCAGCGAGCGGGCAGATCGCCCACTGAAGCTCCCCTGAAG